>DATFVP010000025.1:0-2057 GCA_035260285.1 Methyloceanibacter sp. | reverse complement strand
CTGATGGCGCTCAAAGATCGCTGCTCACTGGTGATCGTCGAACACGATCTCGACTTCATCCACAGTGTTTGCGATCGCCTGACCGTCCTTGATCAGGGAAAGGTGCTCGACTGCGGCACGGTCAGCGACATCCAGAACAGCCCGAAAGTGCGGGAGGTCTATCTTACCCGTGTCTGAGCCTTCACCCATGTTCGAGCCGCGGTTCCTTCAGGTCCGCGAACTCTGCGTCGCATACGGCACCAGCCAGGTCCTGTTCGACGTGACGCTGGCAGCGCCAAGGCGTGGCGCCGTCGCGGTGCTCGGTCGCAACGGTGCCGGGAAGACCACCTTGCTGAAGACAATCGTCGGCGAGCTCACGGCCCGCAGCGGCACCATCGCCATGGATCTCCACGACATCACGCGGATGCCGACCGAGCGTCGGATTCGTTTGGGTGTCTGTTACGTGCCGCAGGAGCATGCCGTGTTCGGCCAGCTGACCGTGCGCGAGAATCTCGAGGTGGCTGCGCTGCTGAACCGAGACCGGTCGCCGACTGATCAGGTGCTCGCTTGGTTCCCGAAGCTCGGTCAGCGCCTGGGCCAGCCGGCAGGAACGCTTTCGGGCGGCGAGCGGAAGATGCTGGCGATCGGCCGTGCCATCTTGTCGAGGCCCAGACTCCTGCTGCTCGACGAACCAACGGAGGGCGTGTGGTCCGGCATCATAGAGGAGATTGCCGAGCGCTTACGAGAACTCATCAAGGATATCGGCGTCGTCATTGTCGAGCAGCACCTCGAGCTCGCCCTGGAGCTGGCGGACTACGTCTACATCCTCGATCGGGGGCGGGTCGCTCTTGAAGGTCGCGCGTCGGCGGTGCGCAACGACCCGAAGCTTCGCCAGCTTCTGGCGCCCTGAGCGCGGCGACGCGAAGGTTGCCGTCATTGTCCCTGTGGCCGAAAGCCACAAGCGAGAGTCTCCGCATCAATCATGGTCTTGAATGTGCTTGATTGAAAAAATCTATCCTGTTCAGTTGATGCCGAGAATAATCTTTGCTTCTCCGATGGACTGGATGCACTCAGGAGTTTTTCCTTCTGCGCTCAGTTTTCTTGCACGCGCCAAGACCGCCGCAATTCTCGATTGGGCACTTTCCTCCGCCAGGCGTACCGAGTCCGGTGTCGGTTGGTGATGGAGTTGGGATTCGATCGATTGGGGTGTCATGGGCCTGGGCGCCGGCTTGACCATCGGCTGGGTTAGTAACGCCTCCAACCGCGCGATTTCTTCGCTGCACTCGCTGCCATGGACCGATGCCACCTTCAATCCAAAGAGCGCACAAGCAATTATAATCAGGGGGAGGGGAGACAAGGAGGTGGGAGACATAGCTGTAGTCGCATCTGTTATCGCGCCATGGACCCTAAAATCTCAGGCAGCGCGTGCCTCTCATCTCGAGCCATCGGCCATGCGGTGTATGGAGCGCTCGCATGAGAGTGGCCTCGCAATGGGGACACCTGAGAACTGCTCCCATCGGAGCCGCATACAGACGCAAAGAGCCTACGGCTCCGGCAAAGCCGCACGCATCGCACTGAATTTGCGCGGCCGTGATCTCGAGAACGAAGATTTCCTGAAGGAGGCCTGCGGCAGCATTGCCGTCCAGAACGCAGTCCAAGTCATTGGCGCTCATGGCGTCCATCCCGAGGGTCCGAAACGTTCCGTCTTGACTTTGAGAGGGTCATGTCCAAGGTCCACCAGAAGGCTCGCGGCGGCTTCCACCAGCGAAGTGGGCCCACAGACGAAGATTTTCGGGGCCTGCTCGGGTGGAAAGGATGCCTCGGCAAGCAGCCCCCTGTCGATCCTCCGACGATGGCCTGTCCACCCCTCCGGCTGTTTGCGGGTCAGCGTGTGTACGACACGCAAATGGGGATCGCCGCGCGCCATTGCATCGAGTTCTTCTCGGTAGATCACGTCTTCCAGGCTCCTGGACGAGTACAGCAGTAAAGCAGGGTTGCGGACATTCCGCCGGGCACGGTGACGAAGCATCGCCATCAGGGGCGCAATGCCCGATCCGCCTGCGATGAGCGATAGCGGG
>DATFVP010000024.1:0-6637 GCA_035260285.1 Methyloceanibacter sp. | reverse complement strand
CTGTGGTGTTGCTGACAGGTGACAGTGGCCAGACGGCTCGATCGATTATGCGGTTTTCCAGGAACCACCAATCCCCTTACGCCGTTGAACCAGTGCCGATTTTGGGGCGGCAGGGGCGTGGACAAAGACGACCAAAAATTTATTGCCGTTGAGGGCCTGCATACCTGGGCTTCCGCAATACTGAAGCAGGTGGAGCGTGTTGAATCGGCGAGGGGGCAACTGGCGAAGGGCGGCCGGTATAGACGAGCGTACCTTTTCGAGAAGCACTTTCTCCTGATCGCCGCCAAGAAGCTGATTGACTACATTGATTGGGCGAGAGAGCTCGCTTTCCTGAATGATACGATTTTCAGGAGCATGCTTCGCCTCCGGGATGACATCGTCGATCTCAAAGCGACGAACGAGCGTGTGATCGAGTATTACCAAGGCAGGGGGTGCCGAGCGCAGCACTGGGTTCATGCCGACGAGCTCATTGTCGTCGATGCCAATCCAATCGCAGGCAAGCGCATAAGTGACCGACTTGATGGGCAGGAATTGGCCGAGGCTGCATCGAGCCTCTTGAGCGCTCTGCCGAGTCACTACTTCCCCGGACAATGAGTTGACCAAAGCTCCGTCACCGAGCCGCGGGCCGGAAACTGCGGTGGGCCAAAAAGCTTGCATACCAGCAGTTCTCTCCCGCGGCCTCCGCCCGGACCGCGTGGATGCCGCCTGGTGCCGTTCTTGACGTCCGCCCCGGCCGCGCACCATCGAAAGCCCATTGAACGCGCGGAATTGATCGCGGAGCGGCTAGTTGGAAGTCGATCGCGAATGCGTAGCTCCTGATCGAGACTAGTGCAGTGCTTCGCTCCGGCCAAAGCGCCGCGGCCGCTGCCCGTGATGGTGATGACAGATGCTGTAACTAAGTTAGTGCCAATTGCGCGGGTTTGAGGGCCGGCGTAGTCTTCTGCAACAACTAGAATTTAGTGAGGAAGCTGTGAGGCCCCTTGGTCTAGCTCTCTTGCTTTCCGGTCTAGCTATAACTGGCGCAATCGCCGGTAGCGATTTGTCCTCTTGCCTAGACCCGTCCACAACGCTCGACGCGGGAGGAGATGTTTCCGACAAGGAATTGACCGCTGCACGACAGGCCTGTGCGCATCTGCAGCAGTCCGGTTTGGACGCGGGAACCCGGCTCAGGGTTGACCATGCTGCATCAACACTGAGCGACGAGCAGCAACGCCGTAAGGCCTCGCACCATTGAATTTGTGTCCGCTACTGGTCAATGACTTAGGGAGCGCTCACCAATTGATGGGTCCCGGCTAGCCCAGCAACGCTGGCATATAAACCACCTGACAGCGTTGCGGTGAACGCTAGCTGCGCGGCCAGGAGAAATCGTCGGCCCGGCCGGCCTTGGGCTTGAGCTGCTCGCCCTTGATGAGAACCCGGTAATAGGGCCGCTGGGCAAGCGGCAGCCGCGGCTTCGATGAGGCCACCGATGGATCGCTCACCGCCGAGATCGAGGCAAGCGCTGTCAGTCCGCCTGGCAGATCGCTCGCGATATTCTCAGCATCGGCGAGCGAAGCTGCAGCTCCTTGCGGCGTCATGTTCTGCGCGGCGTCGAGCGTCGTCTGCGAGATCGCGGGCCTGATGACATCGACCTCTCCGACCTTGCTCTGCTGGATCGCTGGGGCGGCGGGTTTTGCGGCGTCGCCCTCGGCGGCCGGCGCCCCACCTTGGGCTTGATCGCCGGTCGGCGCCTCGGCCGGTGCCGGCTCGCTCGTCCCCTCCGCCGGAGCTTCGGTTGCCTCGCCTGACGGCGGCACCGTCTTTCCCGGGCCTACCTCGCGGCCCATGACCTTGGCCTGCTCGTCCTCGTTGCCGGCGAGCGGAATATTGCGCTCGAGCTTGGCGAGGCTCAGGTCGCGCCGGATCTCCTTCTCCGCGAAATGGGCGAGCTTCAAATAACCACGCGGGGTGAAATGCACGCCGTCATCGTCGCGGAGCCGGCGTATCTGGCCCGACATGTCGGGGCCAACGGCACTGTAGCGGCCCGACTCATCGGTGAACCCGCTCCACGTGTCGATGAACTTGGCGCCGTTGATGAAGGACTTCTCGCGGTAGATGTCGTTCAGCTCCTCGGCATCGTCGCTGTCGTCGGGACTGCGCATGATCGGCAACCCGGTCCAATAGACGGCAAGGCCCTTGGCGCGTAGTTTCTTGACGAAGGCTTCCACCCGCTGGCCGTAGAGGTCATCCCAGGCGTCGGTGCCTGGTTTTATGTATTCCTTGCCGCTCTTGATCGCCTGATTGTCGTTGGCGCCGAACATCACCACTACGATCTGGTAGGTACCGTCCTTCAGGATATTGTCGATCTCTTTGGTCCAGTCGTAGCTGTCGGCGCGCACGAAGCCGCTAGACGGCTTCGATTTGTTGACCACCTCCACGTTGCCGTCTTCCTGGAAGGCGCGATAGAGGCCAGACCAAACGCCTTCGGCAAGAGAGTCTCCGACCACGAGTACCCGATAGCGGTCGCCAGGCGGGAACGGCTCGATATAGCTGCGCTGGAAGACGACACCCTGCGCGAGCGTGGTCGTCGGCGCGAGGCCTGGCAGGCAGAGCGCGAGCAAGAGCGCGGGCAGTGGCCCCAGCAGGCGCCGGCCAAGCCGTCTCAAGTTGAAGCAAGACACGCTAAGAGACATGCCTCAGTTTACCCTTCCTTGCGCAACAGCTCCAGGATCGTGCGGCTCGGAAAACCATCGACCGGCATCTTCTTGCCGCGCTGGAAAATCTTGACCGCCTCAAGCGTCGCCGGCCCGATGATCCCGTCGGTATCTCCAACCAACAGGCCTTTGGCCACCAGCAGCTTCTGCAGCTCGATGCGCTGATCGAGCGAGAGATGGTTTTCGTCGGTTGGCCAAGGGTGGACGAACGGCCCATAGCCTTTCAGCCGGTCTGACAGATGCCCGACCCCCAAAGCATAGGAGGTGGCCTGGTTGTAGCGGAGGATGGTGCGGAAATTGTTGAGGACGAGGAAGGCTGGACCTGCCGTTCCGGCTGGAGCGTAAAGCCCGGCCTTGTCGCCCGGACGCGGGAAGGGCTCGCCGCCGACGCGCTTGATCCCGATCTTCTGCCAATCGCCGAGGCTCCGGAGCGTTCTCTCGCTGACCTTCTTCGGATTGAAGCCCTTGGGCAGCGTCACCTCATAGCCCCAGGTTTGACCAGCCTGCCAATTCGCGTGCTTGAGATAGCTTGCGGTCGAAGCGAGCGCGTCCGGCACGTCGTACCAGATGTTGCGCTTGCCATCCCCGTCATAGTCGACGGCAAAGCTTTGATAGGTGGTGGGAATGAATTGCGTGTGGCCCATGGCGCCGGCCCAGGAGCCGTTCATCTGCTCGACCGGAATATCGCCGTGCTGCACGATCTTGAGCGCCGTGATCAGCTGCTGGCGGGCGAAGCTCGCCTTGGTGTTGTAATAAGCGAGCGTCGCCAGCGACCTGATCACATTCATATCGCCTGGCTGCGTGCCGTAATTCGACTCGACCCCCCAGATGGCGACGATGATGGTACGGTCGACGCCGTAGCGCTTCTCCAGCACGTCGAGCAGCGCCTTGTTCTCCTCGAGCTTCTGCTTGCCGGCGGCGATGCGCTTATCGGAGACGACGCGGTCGATATATTCACCGATCGGCTTCACATATTCAGGCTGGAAATTCGCGGCCTCGATCACCTTGGGGTCGGGCGTCATGCCCTTGAAGGCGCGGTCGTAGGTGTCCCGCGTGATGCCTGCAGCCCGCGCCACCGGCCAGAATCTCTCCACCCATTGGGCGAAGGTCTGCGCGGCAGATGCCTCCTGCGGAAAACAAGCGGCGGCGAGCGCAGAGAAGGCAACAATGAGCGTGAAAGTTCGGGCGATTCGCATGGGCGGAATTTAGCAACCTCAACGGGCAAAACCTAGGTGACACAAAATCCCCTACTGCTTGGCCGCGCTTGCTTCCTTCATCACCGCGTCCACCACCCTCTGGCTCGGATAGCAGGTAAGCGGCAGCCCAAGCCTCTTCTCGGTGATGCCGATCGCGGCGCGGGTCTTGAAGCCGGCGAGCCCGTCGACCTTGCCGACGTCGTGACCTTGTGCCACCAGCACCTCCTGGAACCGCTGGATGCGGTCCCGCGGCAGCCTCTCGACCGGCTGCCAGGCCCCTGCGAACTTCACCGGGGCGTTGCTCGCGATCATGTCGGCCACGTGGCCCACGAAAATCGCGTAGACGTCGGAGTTGTTGTAGAGCTTGAGCACCGAGAAATTGTCGGTGGCGAGGAACGCCGGACCTTTCAGCCCGGCAGGCAGCACCAGGAAAGAGGAGTCGTCGAGCTTGCTTTCCGGGAAGGCCTCGCCCCGCACGCGGGCGACGCCAAGCTTCATCCACTCGGAGACCGGACGCGCCTTGTCGGGTCCTTGCAGCGTGCAGTCGAAGCCTTGCGGCAATTGCACCTCGTAGCCCCAGACCTTGGCGCCGTCCCAGCCTTGCGACTTGAGCGAGTTTGCGGTCGAGGCGAGCGAGTCCGGGATCGAGTTCCAGATGTCGCGCTTGCCGTCGCCGTCGAAATCGACGGCATATTTCTCGAAATCCGTCGGCATGAATTGGGTGTAGCCCATCGCGCCCGCCCACGAACTCTTAAGCTGGGCACGCGTCGCGTGCTTCTCCTCGACGATCTTGAGCGCGGCGATCAGCTGCGGGCGGAACTCGTCAGGCCTCCGCCCCATGAAGGCTTGCGTGGCTATGGTGCTGATCGCGTCATAGGGCGCATCGATCTTGCCGAAGCCGGTCTCGCGTCCCCAGATGGCGACGACGATGCTGGCGGGCACGCCATATTGCTTCTGGATGGAGGCGAGCGTCGGGCGAAGGTGCGCGACCTCGGCCCGGCCCGTCGCCGACAGCCCGTTGAGCGTGCCCTCCCTGAAATAGAAGACGGGGGCGTCGAATTCGGCCTGCTGTTTTGGCGCCATGGCCTTTGCGAGGGATTGCGGCAGAGGAGGCCCGCCGGGGCTCGCCGGGTCCGGCAGCACGAGATGCGGCAGAGACCAGTTGAGCTTGAGCCCCTTCAGATTGGCGTCGAAGATTGCGCGCGACACGCCGGCAGCTTCTGCGTCTGGCCACAGCGCCTGCAGCCAAGCCGCGAAGCGCTGCTCGACGGCGCGCTTATAGGCTGCGACCTCAGGATCGTCCGCGGCAGGCGCTGCGAACGGCGCAAGCACGAGCATTGCCGTGAATGCGGCCAGCAGTGCAGCACGGGCAAAATTCGTGCGCGGCATTGGCAATCCCCTCCAAGCCTCGGCGATTCGACGGGAGCGGCGGATTGTGGCGACCGCTTTTGGCGGCGAAAAGGCAAGATTTGCGCTTTTTAGCCTGAAAAGCTTGGAGAAGCCCCTGTTGCAATTCGCGTCTCCCTGTCGGAAAGAGGGCGACCAGCCTCCGCTCTCGGGGGCTTAACCGCATCAGAGGCTCTGAATGGCTGCTCCCGTCCGCAAGGCCGTATTTCCCGTCGCAGGCCTAGGCACGCGCTTTCTGCCGGCAAGCAAGGCGATCCCTAAGGAAATGCTGACCGTGGTCGACCGGCCTCTGATCCAGCACGTGGTCGACGAGGCGCGCGCCGCAGGCATCGAGCACTTCATCTTCGTCACCGGGCGCAACAAAAGCGCGATCGAGGATCATTTCGACCGCCATCCCGAGCTCGAGCAGACGCTTGCCGCCCGCGGCAAGACGGCAGAGCTGGAGGCGTTTCTCCGCGACCTGCCGGCGCCGGGGGAGACGAGCTTCGTGCGCCAGCAGGAGCCTCTCGGCCTTGGCCATGCCGTATGGTGCGCCCGTGAGCTCGTCGGCCGCGAGCCCTTCTCGCTGCTCCTCCCCGACGTGCTCGTGCAGTGCAAAGGCAAGGGCTGCCTCGCGCAGATGCTCGAGGTCTACCGGCAGTATGGCGGCAATATCATCGCCGTAGAGCCGGTGCCTGAAGGCGAGCTCAAGAATTATGGCGTGGTGAGCGTCGGCAAGGGGGTCGGCGGAGGGGACCGGGTGTTCCCCACCGACGGCATGGTGGAGAAGCCCGCGCCCGGGACAGCGCCGTCCAACTTCACCATTCTCGGCCGCTACATTCTCCAGCCCGAGATCTTCGACATCCTCTCCGCCAAGGAAACCGGCGCCGGCGGCGAGATCCAGATCACCGACGCCATGATCAGGCTGATCGAGACCCAACCCTTTTACGCATTCAGATATGAGGGCCGAAGCTTCGACTGCGGCTCTAAGCTCGGCTTTCTTCTCGCCAACGTGTCTTATGCGCTTCAGCGCCCTGACCTCGGCAAGGCCCTCTCCGCGGAGCTGAAGAAGCTGCTGTGAATTTCCTCATGCCGAGGAGCGCTTGGCCTTCCGGCAACATTCTCTGCATGACGCTGCCGAGCAAGACGCCGACAAGTTCCAGACCAAATGCGAGCAAGTAGAGCCATGTTAGCCACCCTCTCAAATTGGCGCCCAAGCCAATCACGGTTCTGACAGAAATCGGGCGGCTTTGCGGCGCTCTTTCTTTGAACACCCTAGGCAGCGTCGGTTAGGTCGCGGTAGAAGGGCATCTACGAAATCCACCAAACAGGAACGTGGAAATGAAGCCCCGGCTGATCCGA
>DATFVP010000023.1:0-3521 GCA_035260285.1 Methyloceanibacter sp. | reverse complement strand
CTCGAACGTCATGCCCGGATAGCTCATGTCGAGCGCCCGCTCGACCAGGTCCAACAGCTGCGGCGCCTTCTCGAAAATCGTCTCGACGAAGAAATGCAGGCCGCGGGCGACTTCGTGCTTCACCGTCGGCTTCTCCAGATGCAGCTCTCCAGTCATCCACACGAGCTCGATCTGATCGCGGAGCGCGTCGATCAGCGCGGTCCGTTCGCGCTCGGTCCAGCGCGGAAACTCCAGCTCGAACAACAGGAGATAGATCTTCCGGTATTTTTCCAGAACGGTGACGCGCTTCGATTCGGTCGGATGGGCGGTGATGACCGGCCTGATGCGTAAGCTCGAGAGCAGCGCCTGGATCTCTTCAGGGCCCACGCCGTCTTGCGCGGCTTCGGCGATGATATGGTCGAAGGTGCCGCGCAGCGCCGCGCGCCCGCGTTCGCGCTCGATGTGACGGCGACGGCGCATGGCGGCGTTCTCTTCGGCGATGGACAGAAGCTGGAACCAGATGCCTTGCGCCTGAAGCGCCCGCGCCAGGAGCTCGGGCGGAAAGCGCGCGATATCGGCGCCGCCGGCAAGGATCGGTTCGATCTTGGGCTCATGCCGGCGCACCACCTCGATGAGGAGCCGGAACAGGAGGTCGGCCGCGCCTTCGGGCGAGGTCCCGCCGATGACAGTCTCATGCGGCTCGGGCTCGCGGGGAGACGGCTTCAACTCCTTGTTCATCGCAATAGATGGGGCTCCCAAGCGCGGCGTTCGGCTGGAGATATAGAATTGGCCGGCGTCCGAGGCCACAGGGCAAGGCGCGAAAACTTTGCGCCGCAACAGCCCCGATCAATCCGGAGAACGGGCCGTTCTCGCCAGCTCCTGCCACGCAAACGCTCGCCCGGCGCTCTCACCGGGAGGCCAGGACCCCCGCGACCGTCGAGCCGAACTCGCTCGGATTGGGCGCAACCGTGAGCCCGCAGGCGCGCATGATCTCGGCCTTCTCCGCGGCGCTGTCGCCGGCAGCCGAGATGATGGCGCCGGCATGGCCCATGCGCCGTCCTTTGGGCGCGGTGAGCCCAGCGACGAAGCCGATCACGGGCTTCGACATGTTGTCCTTGATCCAGGCCGACGCCTCGGCCTCCTGCGGGCCGCCGATCTCGCCGATCATCAGCACCGCTTCGGTGTCCGGGTCATCCTCGAACAGGCCGAGATGGTCGAGGAAAGAGGAGCCGTTGATGGGATCGCCGCCGATGCCGACCGAGGTCGAGATGCCGATGCCTTTCGCCTTCATTTGCGAGGCGGCCTCGTAGCCGAGCGTGCCCGAACGCGAGATCACGCCCACCTTGCCTTGCAGATAGATGTGGCCCGGCATGATGCCGAGCATGGCCCTGCCAGGACTGATGATGCCGGCGCAATTCGGCCCGACCATCATCGGCCGGCGGTCCTTCGGGTAGCGCATCATGTAGCGCTTGACCCGCATCATGTCCTGCGCGGGGATGCCGTCGGTGATGGAGCAGATCAATCGGATGCCGGCATCGGCCGCCTCCATGATGGCATCGGCGCAGAAGGCCGGCGCAACGAACGTGATGGAGGTGGTGGCCCCGGTTTCCTTCACCGCCTCTTTCATGGTGTTGAACAGAGGCCGGTCGAGATGGGTTTGGCCGCCTTTGCCGGGCGTGACGCCGCCGACCACGTTGGTGCCGTAGGCAATCATCTCCTTCGCGTGGAAGGTGCCCTTGTCGCCGGTCATGCCTTGCACGAGGACCGGCGTGGTTTCATCGATCAGAATACTCATGTCTCTCTCCCGATCCTGGACGATTTACGCTGCAAGCCGGCCCTGGCAGGCGGCCACGGCCTTCTCCGCGGCTTCGGCCAAGGTCTCGGCGGTGATCAGCTTGAGACCGCTCTCCGCCAGAATCCTGCGCCCCTCCTCGACATTGGTGCCGGCCAGCCGCACCACCATCGGCACCTTGACGTCGACGGTCTCGTAGGCCTGCACCACGCCCTTGGCGACCCAATCGCAGCGATTGATGCCGGCAAAGATGTTGACGAGCACGGCCTTGACCTTGGCATCCGACAGGACGAGCTTCAGCGCAGTCGCGATGCGCTCCGGCGAGGCGCCGCCCCCCACGTCGAGAAAGTTCGCGGGCGTGCCGCCGGCGTGCTTGATCATGTCCATGGTCGCCATGGCTAGCCCTGCGCCATTGACGATGCAGCCAATCTCGCCGTCGAGCCCGATATAGTTGAGATTGTGCTCGGCGGCTTGTGCCTCGCGCGGGTCCTGCTGCGAAGGATCGTGCATGTCAGCGACGTTGTGGCGCCGGAACAGGGCGTTGTCGTCGAACGACATCTTGGCGTCGAGCGCGACCACGCGGTCGTCCTTGGCGACCACGAGCGGATTGATCTCGAGCATGATGGCGTCGCAATCGCGGAAGGCGCGATAGGCGTTCATGATGGTTGAAACCGCGCTCTGCGCCTGCTTGATGCTGAGGCCGAGCTGGAAGGCGAGCTCGCGCGCCTGAAAGGCCTGCAAGCCCACGGCCGGCTCAACCAGCACCTGGAGGATGGCCTCGGGCTCGTCCTTGGCGATCTCCTCGATCTCCATGCCGCCGCGTTGCGAGGCGATGACGCGGATGCGCTCGGCCTTACGGTCGAGCACGAAGCCGAGATAGAGCTCGCGATCAAAGGGCTCGGCCACTTCGATATAGACACGCTGCACGGGCTTGCCCTCGGGCCCGGTCTGGATGGTGACCAGCCGCTTGCCAAGCATGCCGGCGGCAGCGTCGCGCACCTCGTGATAGGTCTTGCACAATTTGATGCCGCCGGCCTTGCCGCGTGCGCCGGCATGAATCTGTGCCTTGACCGCCCAGTTCCAGCCGCCGAGCTCGGTCGCGGCATAGACCGCCTGATCGGGGCTGAAGGCGACTGCACCCTTGGGCACCGGCACGCCGAAACTCGCAAGCAACTCCTTGGCCTGATACTCGTGAACGTCCACCTCTATTCCTCCCTTACCGGTACTTGGGGCATGCGCCCCAGCGCTAGCTCAATTTGTCCTTGACCACGCCGTAGGCTTTCTCGGTCGCGCTCTCCGCCCCGGCTAACAGCGTATGGAGTTCCTTGAGCTTGGCCTCGGCGAAAGTCTTATCGGTTATCATTCTTGCATTGGTGAAAACATTCAAGGCGGCGCTTCGCAGTGCAGCATAAGCGGCCAGACCGGCGACGCCCGCGTCGGAAAGCACGTTGAGATTGCCCTTGTCGGAAGCAATGGCGGCGAGGTCGATCACCTCGCGGGCCGCGTGGCAGCAGCGCAAGGGAACCTCGGTTGCCCACTTCAGCGCGGCCTGGATGGCCTTCTCGCGCGCGGCCTTGTCCGCATCTGTCTCCTTGGCCATGCCGTAGGCCGCCATCACAGCGTCGAAGGCCTTGACGTCGTCCTCGATCATGCCGGTGAGCTTCTCCCGCAGCGCCTCGGATTTGGCGAGCACGTCCTTCATCTCGCCCTCGACCTCGGCATACTTCTTTTTGCCGATGGTCAGGTTGCA
>DATFVP010000022.1:0-5246 GCA_035260285.1 Methyloceanibacter sp. | reverse complement strand
ACGCTCAAGCGCCTGTTCACGCCGGGACGTGTCCTCGATGTCGGCTGTGGCTTCGGCAAGAAGGTGCCTGAGCCTTTCATCCCTTTCGGCGTAGAAATTTCCGAAGCCTTGTCGCGCGAGGCTGACGACCATATGCGCGCCCGCGGCGGTCGAGCCGTCCATGCTCCGGCGAGAAGCACCCGAAGGAGCTGGTCGAGCAATGCTCGCGCGTGCTGGCGCCAGGCGGCGCCATCTATATGCGCGTGCCTAACTACGGAAGCCTGCGTTCATTGCGCTAAGCGAATCCCAGAGTCATCAACCTATGTCAGTCCTCGTCGATAAGAATACCCGCGTCATCTGCCAAGGCTTCACCGGCGCGCAAGGCACCTTCCATTCAGAGCAGGCCATCGCCTATGGCACGAAGATGGTCGGTGGCGTGACCCCTGGCAAAGGTGGCGCCATGCATCTCGGCCTGCCAGTTTTCGACACCGTGCGCGAGGCGGTGCGCGAAACCGGGGCCGACGCAAGCGCCGTCTATGTGCCCCCGGCCTTCGCCGCCGATGCGATCCTGGAAGCTATCGAGGCCGAAATGCCGCTCGTGGTGTGCATCACCGAGGGCGTGCCGGTGCTCGACATGGTGAAAGTGAAGCGCGCATTGTGCGGCTCGAGCACGCGGGTGATCGGGCCGAACTGCCCGGGCATCATCACGCCAGACCAGTGCAAGATCGGCATCATGCCGGGTCATATCCACTGCCGTGGCAGAGTGGGCATTGTGTCGCGGTCTGGCACCCTCACCTATGAAGCTGTGGCGCAGACCACTGCCGTCGGCCTCGGCCAATCGACCTGCATCGGCATCGGCGGCGATCCAGTGCATGGGACGAACTTCATCGACTGCCTCGATCTGTTCCTCAAGGACGACGGCACCGAAGCGATCATCATGATCGGCGAGATCGGCGGCAGTGCCGAGGAGGAGGCCGCAGCCTTCCTGGCCGAGGCCAAGGTCAAGAAGCCGGTGGTGGGCTTTATCGCAGGGGTCAGCGCGCCTCCTGGGCGTCGCATGGGACATGCAGGGGCGGTGATTTCCGGCGGCAAGGGCGACGCCAAGCACAAAATTGAGGCAATGCGTGCTGCGGGGATCGTCATGGCCGATTCCCCTGGTGGCCTTGGAACTACGCTCGCCCGCGTATTACATGGGGGTTAAGCCGGACGGCCCAAGACTTGCCTTTTTTGACCGGCAGGCCGGTAGCACCGAACCACCGGCAAGGTTGATCCCATGACCAGGCACGAACTCAACGACGTGTTTGCCACCACGTCGTTTCTGCAAGGCGCCAACGCCACCTATCTCGAGCAGCTCCACGCAAGTTACCAGCAGACGCCTGATTCGGTGGGGCCTGAATGGCGGGCGTTTTTCGTGAGCCTCAAGGACGACAAGGACGACGTGCTGTTAGAGGCGCGGGGGCCGTCCTGGAAGCCGTCGAACGGGCTTGAGGCGACCGTGCTGGCGCCAGCCGCCTTCACCGAGGAGCAGGCGCTTGCCGCGGCGCAGGACACGCTGCGCGCCCGCATGCTAATCCGTAACTTTCGCACTCGCGGCCATCTCCTCGCCAAGCTCGATCCGCTTGAGCTCTCCACCCGCAAGGAGCATCCCGAGCTGAGGCCCCGGACCTACGGCTTCACCAAGGCCGACTATGACCGCCAGATCTATCTCGGCGGTGCCCTTGGGCTTGAGTTCGGCACGCTCCGCCAGGTGCTCGAAATCCTCAAGCGCAGCTACTGTGAGCATATCGGCACCGAATACATGCACATCTCCGATCCCGAGCAGCGGGCCTGGATCCAGGAGCGCGTCGAGCTCGCCGAAAATGCCGTCCGCTTCACGCCTGAAGGCAAGAAGGCGATTCTCAAGAAGCTGATCGAGGCGGAGATTTTCGAGCGCTTCCTCGACGTGAAATACACCGGAACAAAAAGGTTTGGGCTCGACGGCGGCGAATCGGTGGTGCCGGCGCTGGAGCAGGTGATCAAGCGCGGCGGCCAGCTCGGGCTGAAGGAGATCGTCATCGGCATGCCGCATCGCGGTCGCCTCAACGTGCTCGCCAATGTGATGGCGAAGCCATACCGGGCGATCTTCAATGAGTTCAAGGGAGGCTCGGCTCATCCAGACGAGGTCGAAGGCTCGGGCGACGTGAAATATCACCTCGGCGCCTCGTCGGACCGCGAGTTCGACACGAACCGCGTACATCTGTCGCTCACCGCCAATCCTTCACATCTCGAGATCGTCGACCCCGTGGTGCTCGGCAAGGTGCGGGCGAAGCAGGATCAGCTTCACGATCGCGAGCGGCGTGACGTGCTGCCGCTCCTGCTGCACGGCGATGCAGCCTTTGCCGGACAGGGCGTGGTGGCGGAATGTTTCGGGCTATCAGGCTTGCGCGGCCACCGCACCGGCGGCTCGCTGCACTTCATCGTCAACAATCAGATCGGCTTCACCACGGCGCCGCGCTTCGCCCGCTCTTCGCCCTATCCTTCCGACGTGGCCAAGATGATCGACGCGCCGATCTTCCACGTGAACGGCGACGATCCTGAAGCCGTGGTTTACGTGACCAAGATCGCCGTCGAGTACCGCCAGCGGTTCGGCAAGCCTGTGGTCATCGACATGTTCTGCTACCGCCGCCACGGCCATAACGAGGCCGACGAGCCGGCCTTCACCCAACCCTTGATGTATGCCCGCATCGGTGAGCATCCGCGCGTCACCGAGATCTACGGCAAGAAGCTGGTCGAGGAGGGTCTGCTTACCCAGGCGGAAGTCGAGCGCATGCACACCGACTTCCGCGCCCTGCTCGAGGAAGAGTTCGCCGCCGGCGACTCCTATCGCCCGAACCGGGCCGACTGGCTCGACGGAAAATGGTCCGGCATCGGCCATGCCGAAGAGGGCGCGCGTCGCGGCGTAACCGGGGTCGACGTGGAAAGGCTGAAGGAAATCGGTCGCAAGCTCACCACCATCCCGAAAGGCTTCACGTCGCACAAGACAATCGCGCGCATCATGGCGAACCGCCGCAAGATGATCGACGAAGGCGCCGGCATCGATTGGGCGACCGCCGAATCGCTCGCTTTTGGCACGCTTTTGACCGAGGGCTTCCGCGTGCGCCTGTCGGGACAGGACAGCGAGCGCGGCACCTTCTCCCAGCGCCACTCGGTGCTGATGGATCAGGAGAACGAGAAGAAGTACACCCCGCTCAAGCACATTACCAAGACGCAAGGCGTCTTCGAGGTAATCAACTCCATGCTGTCGGAGGAGGCGGTGCTCGGCTTCGAATATGGCTACAGTCTCGCCGAGCCGAACGCACTGGTGCTATGGGAAGCGCAGTTCGGCGACTTCGCCAACGGCGCGCAGGTGGTCATCGACCAGTTCATCTCGTCGGGCGAGCGTAAATGGCTGCGCATGTCAGGCCTCGTGATGCTGCTGCCGCATGGTTATGAAGGCCAGGGGCCCGAGCACTCCTCGGCCAGGCTCGAGCGCTATCTCCAGCTTTGCGCCGAGGACAATTGGCAGATCGCCAATTGCACCACGCCGGCCAACTACTTCCATATCCTGCGTCGGCAGCTGCACCGCCAGTTCCGCAAGCCTCTCGTGCTGATGACGCCGAAGTCGCTGCTCCGTCACAAGCGCGTGGTATCGAACCTGTCGCAATTCGGTCCCGGGACGAGCTTTCACCGGGTGTTGTGGGACGATGCCCAGTTTATCGAAGGCCAGGCGATCAAGCTCAAGCCTGACGCCGAGATCAAGCGCGTGGTGCTCTGCTCCGGCAAGGTCTATTACGATCTCTACGATGAGCGCGAGAAGCGCGGGGTCGACGACGTCTATCTCTTGCGCATCGAGCAACTCTACCCGTTCCCGGCGCGGGCGCTTATCCAGGAGCTGTCGCGATTCTCGCAAGCCGAGATAGTGTGGTGTCAGGAAGAGCCTAAGAACATGGGAGCATGGAGCTTCATAGAGCCAAATCTCGAATGGGTGCTCGACCATATCGAGGCGAAGCATAAGCGGCCGCGCTATGCCGGGCGCCCGGCCTCGGCGTCTACGGCGGCTGGGATCGTCCGCAAGCACCAGTTGGAATTGAAGACGCTGCTCGAAGAGGCGTTGGGCTAGGCGCGGGCGACAAGGGAGCGGACGACAGGTCATGGCCACAGAGATCCGCGTTCCGACCCTCGGCGAATCCGTGACCGAGGCAACGGTGGGCCAGTGGTTCAAGCACGCCGGCGACGCGGTCACCGCCGATGAGCCTCTGGTCGAGCTTGAAACCGACAAGGTGACGGTCGAAGTACCGGCGCCCGCCTCGGGCGTGCTTTCGGAGATTGTGGTCAAGGCCGGCGATACCGTAGCCGTGGGATCGGTGCTCGGCGCCATTGCCGAGGGCGACGGCAAGGCAAAGCCTGCTCCGGCCAAGGCAGCGGCTGCGGCACAGCAGCCTGCTCCGCAGGCTGCCCCGGCTCCGGTGAAGCCGCCAGAGCCACCCAAGCCACCAAAGATGCAGCCCGCCGCACTCGAACGCGAGCCCTCGCCGCGCGAAGAGGTGAGCGACAGCGGCAACGGCAACGGCGCCGGTTCAGCCGCAATGGAAATGCCGCCGTCACCGGCAGCGCGCAAATATCTCGCAGAGACCGGGCTTTCGCCGGCGAGCGTAGTGGGCTCAGGCCGCCGCGGGCAAGTTCTGAAGCAGGATGTGCTGGCGCAGGCCGGCGCTGCGCCGTCGGAGTCGCTTGCAACCGCGGTAGCCTCGCTGCTCGCCCGCGAGCCGAAGCCGAAGACGCCCCCGGCGCCCCGCGCGCCGATTGCGCCTCAGGACGAGACCCGCGAAGAGCGCGTGCGCATTACGCGGCTACGCCAGACGATCGCCAAGCGGCTGAAGGAGGCGCAAGACACCGCCGCCATGCTCACCACATTCAACGACGTGGACATGAGCGCGGTCATGCGGCTCAGGCGCGAATACCGCGAGGCTTTCGAGAAGAAGCACGGGGTGAAGCTCGGGTTGATGGGATTGTTCGTGAAGGCCTGCGTGCAGGCGCTGAAGAATATCCCTGCGGTCAATGCCGAGATCGACGGCACCGACATCATCTACAAGAACTATTACCATATTGGCGTAGCCGTCGGCACCGAGCGTGGGCTCGTGGTGCCGGTGTTACGCGATGCCGACCGCATGAGTGTTGCCGAGATCGACACGGCAATCGCCGATTTCGGCAAGCGGGCGCGCGAAGGGAAACTGGCGCTTGAGGAGATG
>DATFVP010000021.1:0-12567 GCA_035260285.1 Methyloceanibacter sp. | reverse complement strand
CATTTCGACTATGTGAACCCGGACGCGCCGAAGGGCGGTCAAGTGCGCATGGCCGATATCGGGTCCTTCGATAGCCTGAACCCAATCCTCTACAAGGGTGAGGCCGCCGCTGGTCTCGGTCTCCTCTATGAAGCCCTCATGGCCGACAGCCTCGAGGAGTCGTCCACCTCTTACGGCCTGATCGCCGAATGGGCCTCTTATCCGCCGGACTTCTCGTCGGTCACTTTCAAGCTCCGCGACGAAGCACACTGGAATGACGGAACGCCGATCACGCCCGAGGACGTCGTTTACAGTCTCGAGGTGAACAAGGCGGCCAACCCGCGTATGGCGCTCTACTACAAGAACGTAGCGAAGGCGGAGCAGACCGGGCCGAGGGAGGTGACGTTCACCTTCGATGTGAAAGGCAATCGCGAGCTGCCGATGATCATGGGCCAGCTCACCATCCTGCCCAAGCACTATTGGACGGGGAAGGACGCCAAGGGCAATCCGCGCGACCCGCTGAAGACGACGCTCGAGCCTCCGCTCGGCTCAGGCCCTTACCGCATCAAGCAAGTGACCCCGGCACGCACCGTCACCTATGAGCGCGTGCCCGACTATTGGGGCAAGGATCTGCCGGTGAACCGTGGGCAGTGGAACTTCGACGAGATCCGCTTCGATTATTACCGCGACGAGACGGTTGCCTTTGAGAGCTTCAAGGCTGGCAATCTCGATTATCACCAGGAGACGAGCGCGAAGAACTGGGCGACGGCCTACGACTTCGCCGCGGTGCGCGACGGATGGGTCAAGCGCCAGGAGGTCCCGATCAAGAGCGCCCAGCCGATGCAGTGTTTCGTGCTCAATATCCGCAGGCCGCAATTCCAAGACCGCCGCGTGCGCCAGGCGTTTAACCTCGCCTACGATTTCGAATGGGCGAACAAGAATTTGTTCTACGGACAATATGCCCGCGTCGGCAGCTTCTTCCAGGGAAGCGAGCTCGCGGCACCTCCCGCGCCCCCGCAAGGACGCGAGCTCGAGATCCTGAACGAAGTGAAGGATCAGGTGCCTCCGGAAGTGTTCACCGAGGTGCACAAAAATCCGGTGAACAACAGCTCGGACGACATGCGGAACAACCTCCGCAAAGCGGTGCAGCTTCTGAAGGAGGCTGGCTACGAGGTGAAGAACGGCGTGCTGGTCAATAGCAAGACCGGACAGCCGCTTACCGTCGAGTTCCTGCTGGTTTCGCCGCTGTTCGAGCGCATCGTGCAGCCTTATATCGGCAATCTTGCCCGGCTCGGCATCAAGGCGAGCTTGCGCATGGTGGACAGCGCCCAATATACCCGGCGCGTCGACGGCTTCGACTACGACATCGTGGTCGGCAATTTCAGCCAGTCTGAATCCCCCGGCAACGAGCAGCGCGACTTCTGGGGCTCCGAGGCTGCCGGCCGCGAGGGCAGCCGCAACCTGATCGGCATCAAGGACCCTGCCATCGACAAGCTGGTCGACCACGTGATCTTCGCCAAGAGCCGCGAGGAGCTGGTCGCCGCCACCAACGCGCTCGATCGCGTGCTCTTGTGGAATGACTTCGTGGTGCCGCAATGGTACGCGCCGGTGGTGCGCATCGCCTATTGGGACCGCTACGGCCAGCCCGCGACCTTGCCCGGCCTGACCCCCGGCTTCACGCAAGTGTGGTGGTTCGACAAGTCGTTGGCCGCCAAGCTCCCTGGAGCCCCCAAGCTTTGACGACGCGGCCGAGGCTCCGCGCGCTGACCTTCGGCGCAATTGCGATCGGTGGTCTCTTCATCACTGGCGCATGCCAGGCGGAGGCGAAGCACGGGCTTTCGTCTTTTGGCGATCTCGCCTACCCCGCCGACTACCAGCACTTCGCCTACGCCAATCCCGATGCGCCAAAAGGGGGCACCTTCTCGCTCGTCGGCTGGGGCGGCGTCACCACCTTCGACAGCCTCAACAACTACATTCTCAAAGGCGATGCGGCGCAAGGGCTGGAGCTTCTGTTCGATTCGCTGATGACGCGCGCGGCCGACGAGCCCGACGCCGTCTATGGCCTTGTCGCCAAGAGCGCCGAGGTCACCCCCGACGGCCTATCCGTCACCTTCACGCTCAGGCCTGAAGCCAAGTTCAACGACGGAAGCCCGCTCACCGCCGACGATGTGGTGTTCTCCTTCGAGACGCTCAAGACCAAGGGCCATCCGATCTTTGCGCAGACGCTTGCCGACGTAGTGAATGCTGAAGCGCTCGATCCGCACACCGTCCGCTACAGCTTCAAGGGCGCGCTCACGCGCGATCTGCCCCTCACCGTGGCCGAATTGCCGATCTTCTCGAAGGCGTATTACGCGAGCCACGACTTCGCCCAGACAACGCTCGATCCGCCGCTTGGCTCGGGTCCCTATGTGGTCGGCGACTTGAAGCAGGGCCGCACTATCTCCTACAAGCGCAACCCCAACTACTGGGGCAAGGATCTGCCGGTCAATCGCGGCCGGTGGAACTTCGACGAGATTCGCTTCGAATATTTCCGCGACCGCACCGCGGGCATGGAGGCCTTCAAAGCCGGCACCTACGATTTCCGCGAGGAGTTCACCTCAAAGGTCTGGGCCACTGAATACGACTTCCCGGCCATCCGCGCCGGCAAGGTGAAGAAGGAGGTGCTCCCCGATGAGACCCCCTCAGGAACGCAAGGCTATTTCCTCAACACGCGACGCGAGCAGCTGAAAGACCCGCTGGTGCGGAAGGCGCTCGACCTCGCCTTCGATTTCGAGTGGACCAACCGCAATCTGTTCTACGGGCTCTACACCCGCACGCAGAGCTTCTTCGAGAACTCGACCATGAAGTCGGAAGGCGAGCCGTCGCCAGCGGAGAAGAGCTTGCTCGAAAATCTCGGCGCCCCGGTGTCGCCTGAGGCGCTCGGCCCCGCCTATCTCCCGCCCAAGACCGACGGCTCTGGCAACATCCGCAAACAGCTTGAGGAGGCCGGCAAGCTTCTCGATCAGGCCGGCTGGACCATGAAGGACGGCAAGCGGGTGAACGCCAAGGGCGAGCAGATGAAGCTCGAGATCCTGAATTTCGAACCAGCCTTCGAGCGGGTCACGGCGCCCTTCGTCAAGAATCTGCAGCTGCTCGGCATCGATGCCTCGATGCGCATGGTTGATCCGGCGCAATATCAGCGCCGGTTGAAGAGCTTTGACTTCGACATCACCACCGAGCGGTATCAGATGCGCAACACGCCGGGCGTGGAGTTGCGGAGCTATTTCGGCTCGGACGCGGCGAAGATGGACGGATCGCTCAACCTCGCAGGCATCTCCGATCCGGCCGTGGACACATTGGTCGAGCGAGTGATCGCAGCCAAGAGCCGCGATGAACTTGAGACCGCTTCGGGCGCGCTCGACCGCGTGCTGCGGGCCGGGCATTATTGGGTGCCGCATTGGTACAAGGCGTCGAACAATATCGCCTATTGGGACAAGTTCTCGCGCCCTGAGACGAAGCCGCGCTTCGACCGCGGCATCCTCGACACCTGGTGGTATGATGCCGGCAAGGCCGCCAAGCTGACGCCGGTGGCCGCCAAGAGCCCCGGTTTAGAAGGCGGCAGCGAACCAGGCCACTCCTCCCCAGTCGGACTGATTTTCGGAATTCTGCTCGCGCTTGGCCTCGCCGGCTACGCCCTGATCAAGTTCCTCCGCCGCAAGCGGTAGGACGCCGGGGGACCGTTGCTGCGGCACTTCTCCCTTTGGCGGGAGGGTGGTATCACCGGCCGAAAGCTGCGAAACTCCTTACGAATCTCAGCAAAAAAGGGTCTCGCTCGGTACCAGCATGACTGCCTACATTCTGCGCCGGCTTCTGCTCATCGTGCCGACCATGATCGGCATCATGCTCGTGACCTTCGTCGTCGTGCAGTTCGCCCCGGGCGGACCGGTCGAGCGGCTGATCGCGCAACTCACCGGCACCGATGTAAGCGCCACGGCGAGGTTCAGCGGCGGCAGCGGCGATTTCGGCGTCGGCAAGCCGCCTGGAGGCACACCCGGCGATATCTCGGCACCGTCCAAATATCGCGGCGCGCAAGGCCTCGACCCAGAATTCGTCAAGAGCCTCGAGAAGCAGTTCGGCTTCGACAAGCCGGCCTATGAGCGCTTCGGAATGCTGATGTGGAACTATTTCCGCTTCGATTTCGGCCAAAGCTATTTCCGCGACACGAGCGTGCTCAAACTGATCGGCGAACGGCTGCCGGTGTCTATCTCGCTCGGGCTGTGGATGACGCTGATCTCCTATGCCATCTCGATTCCGCTCGGCATACGCAAAGCCGTGCAGGACGGCTCGCGCTTCGACGTATGGACGAGCACGGTGATCGTCATCGGCTACGCCATCCCAGGCTTCCTGTTCGCCGTGTTCCTCATCGTGCTGTTCGCCGGCGGGTCGTTCTTCAACATCTTCCCATTGCGCGGGCTGACATCCGAGAATTGGGCGCAGCTTTCCTGGCCGGACAAGATCCTCGATTATTTCTGGCATCTCGTGCTGCCGATGATCGCTATGTCGCTGTCGGCCTTCGCCACGCTTACCTTCCTCACCAAGAACTCGTTCCTGGAGGAAATCCGCAAGCAATACGTGACCACGGCGCGCGCAAAGGGCCTCGCCGAGCGCCATGTGCTCTACGGGCATGTGTTTCGCAACGCCATGCTGATCATCATCGCCGGCTTCCCAGGCGCATTCATCAGCGCCTTTTTCGCCGGCTCTCTCCTGATCGAGACCATCTTCTCGCTGGAAGGTCTCGGGCTGCTCGGCTTTGAGTCGGTGATGAACCGCGACTACCCCGTAGTGTTCGCCACCGTCTACATCTTCTCGCTGATGGGGCTCGTCATCAATCTCATCTCCGACCTCACCTATACCTGGGTCGATCCGCGCATCGATTTCGAGACGCGCGAGGTTTAGTTGATGGATGTCCCCACCGACGCCGCCGTTATCGATGAGGCTACCGCCGCCGGGCTTCCCGAACGGCGCTTCGTGCTCTCGGCGCTCAATCAGCGACGCTGGCAGACCTTCAAGGCGCACAAGCGCGGCTACTGGTCGTTGTGGATCTTCCTCATCCTCTTCGTGATCAGCCTGTTTGCCGAGTTCATCGCCAACGACAAGCCGCTGCTCGTCAGATTCGACGGCCAGTATTACTTCCCGGTGTTCAAGTCCTACCCTGAGACCGCCTTCGGCGGCATCTTCGAGACCGAGGCCGTCTATCGCGACCCCGCGGTCAAAGAGATGATCGCCGACAAGAATGGCTTGATCCTGTGGCCGCCGATCCCATTCTCCTACGACACGCCGAACAAGAATCCGCCAATGGCCTTCCCGGTGAAACCAACTTGGATGCTGACCAAGGAGGATTGCGAGGCGGCGATCAAAGGCGGCTTTCACCCCTGCAATGACGAGCTCGAATGGAACTGGCTCGGCACCGATGACCAAGGGCGCGATGTGATCGCGCGCGTCATCTACGGGTTCCGCATCTCGGTGCTGTTCGGCCTGGTGCTCACCTTCTTCGCCTCGATCATCGGGGTGGCGGCCGGCGCGGTGCAGGGCTATTTCGGCGGCTGGACCGATCTCCTGTTCCAGCGCTTCATCGAGATCTGGACCTCAGTGCCGCAGCTTTATCTCTTGATCATCATCGCCGCGGTGATCGAGCCCTCCTTCTGGATCCTGCTCGGCATCCTGCTCGCCTTCTCCTGGGTGGCGCTGGTTGGGGTCGTGCGTGCCGAGTTTCTGCGCGCGCGGAATTTCGAGTATGTCACCGCGGCCCGCGCGCTCGGGCTGTCCAATCTCAAGATCATCTTCAAGCATCTCCTGCCAAACGCCATGGTAGCAACCCTGACCTTCATGCCCTTCATCTTGAACGGCTCGATCAGCACGCTCACCTCGCTCGACTTTCTCGGCGTCGGCCTGCCTGCCGGATCGCCCTCGCTCGGCGAGCTACTGGCCCAAGGAAAGGACAATCTGCAGGCGCCGTGGCTCGGGCTAACCGCCTTCTTTGTCATCGCCATCATGCTCAGCCTCCTGATCTTCATCGGCGAGGCGGTGCGCGACGCGCTCGACCCGCGCAAGTCCTTCGGCTAAGGCGAGAACCGTGCACGGCTCACACACCCACCTCCCGGGGCAGGCCCACAGCCGCCGCCATGACACCAATGAGCGGCGCATGGGGCTTGCCGCGCTGATCACCGGGCTCTTCATGTTCGTCGAGATCGCCGGGGGCATTATCTCAGGCTCACTCGCCCTGCTCGCCGATGCCGGACACATGCTCACCGATCTGGGTTCGCTGTCCTTGGCCTGGTTCGGTTTTCGCCTCGCGCGCCGGCCGGCCGACTGGAAGCGGACCTATGGCTTCGACCGCTTCCAGGTGCTGATCGCGTTTGCCAACGGCCTCGCCCTTTTCGCCATCGCCGCCTGGATTGTGCTCGAGGCTGTCGAGCGCTTAAGCCAGCCGCAACCCGTCGCAGGCGGAATCATGATGGTAGTGGGCGCAGCCGGCCTCGCCGTGAACATCATCGCCTTCGGCTTGTTGCAGGGCGCCGACCGCGAGAACCTCAATGTTAAAAGCGCCGCCATCCACGTGCTCGGCGATCTCCTCGGCTCGGTGGCGGCTCTCGCCGCCGGCGCCGTGATCTACCTCACCGGCTGGACGCCCATCGATCCTCTGCTCTCGATCCTCGTCGCGGTCATCGTGCTGAGAAGCGGCTGGAAGGTGGTGGAAGCTTCGGGCCATATCCTGCTGGAAGGGGCGCCGCATGAGCTCGACACGCGTCACATCGAGCCAGACCTTGTCGCCAATGTCCCTGGCGTCATCGGCGTGCACCATGTGCATGTGTGGTCGATCACCCAGGAGCGGCAGATGGTAACGCTGCATGCTTGCGTCGATGAAGGTCTCGAAGGGGACCGCATGGTCAAGGCCATCAAGGAGCGGCTGCATACGCGCTTCGGCCTGGGTCATGCCACGGTCGAAATCGAGCACGGCATCTGCGCCGATGAGGCTGCTGAAGCTAAGACCGCTTAAGGACCATTGATGGCCGACCCGAAACCAAGCGCCAAGCCAGCCTCGCCAAAAGCGACGCTCGTCAGCGTCGAAGACCTGTTCGTCGATTTTCGCGGCGGCGGAGGCAAGGTCGTCCACGCCGTCAAGAACGTCTCCTTCGACATCGGCAAAGCCGAAACCGTGGCGCTGGTCGGCGAGTCTGGGTCAGGCAAGACCGTCACGGCTCTCTCCATCCTGCGCCTCCTTCCCTATCCCGCCGCCTCGCATCCCTCAGGCCTCATTAGGTTCAAGGACGAGGATTTGATGGCGCTGCCTCTCGACGGGCTACGCCATGTCCGCGGCAATCAGATTTCCATGATTTTTCAAGAACCTATGACCTCGCTCAACCCGCTTCACACCATCGAGCAGCAGATCGGCGAGGTGCTGAAGATCCACCGCGGGCTGTCCAACAGCGCCGCACAGGCGCGGGTGCTCGATCTCCTCGACAAGGTCGGCATCGAAGATCCGAAAGGCCGCCTCGACTCCTATCCGCATCAGCTCTCAGGCGGTCAGAGGCAACGGGTGATGATCGCCATGGCGCTCGCCAACGAGCCCGACCTTCTCATTGCCGATGAGCCGACCACTGCTCTCGACGTGACCATTCAGGCGCAGATCCTCGATCTCCTGCTCAGGCTCAAGTCGGAATTCAACATGGCCATGCTGCTCATCACCCACGATCTCGGCATCGTGCGCAAGATGGCGGACCGGGTGTGCGTGATGACCAATGGGGAGATCGTCGAGCGCGGCACGACCCGTGACATCTTCGCTTCGCCGCAGCATCCCTACACCAAGCATCTGCTTGCCTCTGAGCCGAAGGGCTCGCCGCCGGCGGCCAACGCCAAGGCGCCGGTGATCCTCGAAGCCAAGGATTTGAAGGTCTGGTTTCCCATCAAGCGAGGCTTCATGCGTCGCGTCGTCGGGCACATCAAGGCGGTCGACGGCATCGACCTTGCGGTGAAGGAGGGACAGACCCTCGGCGTCGTCGGCGAGTCAGGATCGGGCAAAACGACGCTCGGATTGGCGCTGCTCAGGCTCGTGTCGAGCGAAGGTCCCATCGTTTATCTCGGCAACCGCATCGACGGCTACGATTCAAAGAAGATGCGGCCGCTCCGCCGCGACATGCAGATCGTGTTCCAGGACCCTTACGGCTCGCTCTCCCCTCGTCTATCCGTCGGGCAGATCATCGAGGAGGGCCTGCTCATCCAGAAGCCCGACATGGACCGCGCCGAGCGGCGGGCGAGAGTCGCGCGGGCGTTGAAGGAGGTCGGGCTCGATCCGGCCTCGCAGGACCGCTATCCGCACGAGTTTTCAGGTGGCCAGCGCCAACGCATCGCCATCGCCCGGGCGCTTGTACTCGAGCCGAAATTTCTCATCCTCGACGAGCCGACATCGGCGCTTGATGTGTCGGTGCAGGCGCAGATCGTCGATCTCCTGCGCGACCTGCAGAAGCGCTACAAGCTCGCCTACCTTTTCATCAGTCACGATCTAAAAGTGGTGCGCGCACTGGCCAACGCCATCATCGTGCTGCGTCACGGCAAGGTGGTGGAGCAAGGCCCGGCGCGCAGCGTGTTCGCCAAGCCGAAGACCGACTACACCAAGGCTCTGCTCGCCGCAGCTTTCGAGCTTGAAGCGACGCGCGGCGACGTGGTCGCAACTTGAGCGGAGGAACTTTGCAGTCGTTCTTACGTTTCTAGGCCAAGGACCATCCAGGCCCAATGAACGAAGGAACGCTCCCCATGCGCGGCATTCTGCTCTGGCTGATCGGCATTCCGGTCCCCATCATCATTCTGCTTTGGCTGTTCGGCGTGCTGCACTAGCGCGCGAGCGCCCAGCGCCCGGTGCCCGACAGACCAGCCGGGCGTCGCATGCCGATAATCTCGCCGCCTTTAGACGCAGCGATGCGCGCGCGTGCTTCGGCCAGAGGCTCTTCCACCACCATCATCTGATAGGCGCTCGCATGAACGAGGCCTTGCGCGCCCGTCATGATGCCGACATGGCCGTCCCAGAACACGAGATCGCCGCGCGCAAGCGGCGCGCCGGTCTGCCAGTCGACCGCGCTGCCGACTTCGTTCGCCTGCATATCGGCGTCGCGTGGGCAGGAAAGTCCCGCAGCTTCGCTAGCGAGCTGCACCAAGCCTGAGCAATCGACGCCGAGGCTGGTGCGCCCGCCCCAGAGATAGGGCGTGCCGCGAAAGCCAAGCGCCACGTCGACGAAATCCCGCGCAGGCTCGTCCAACTTGCGCACATGCTCGGCGATGACGAAGCCGCCCGACTGAAGCGCCAGGAACCTCCCCTCCATGCCGGCACCAGACAGAAGCGCATTCAGGCTCAGCAGCGAAAGCGGCGGCGTCTTGATGTCCGGGCTCGCATAGACGTAGGTCCGCAACGCGGCGACTCGATGGGTCGGCGTGGTGACCGCGGAGGTCAGGCCCTCGCTCGGCAGGTAGCCAACATAGCCATCGCGCGCGAGCTGCACCCAAGCCCAGCCCTCGCTCTCGTCGAAAACGGTGAGGGTCTCGCCGAACAAGGCTTCGGTGTCTAGGATGGCATCGAAGCGCGGCTCTCGCCGCAAGGGAAGCGCTTGCACCTCGACCTGGCGACGTTCTCCGGCAACGTAGCGCGGTGCTTCGACACTGCCGCGCAACGACTCCGCGGCGAGCCCAATGCGATAAGCGTGGCGGCGCGGGTCTGGCAGCGTGCGGCTGGTCACGGCCCGAATTCTTTGCGGAAATAGGCAAACAGCGCCCGGGCCGCTTGCGGCTCACCGCCTTGCGGACGCCCAGGCTGCTCGCGCGGCACCCAGCCGAAAATGTCGAGATGGGCAAAGCGCTTGGCGTCGGTGACGAAGCGTTTGAGGAACAGCGCAGCGATGACCGAGCCGGCATGCGAGCCTTCGGCGATGTGGTTCACATCGGCGATGTTGCTCTTGATGAGCTTGTCGTAGGGGGCCCAGAGAGGCATGCGCCAGAGAGGATCTCCGACGCTCAAACCGCTCGCGAGCAACCCAGCCGCCAGATCCTCGTCGTCGCTGTAGAGTGGAGGCAAATCAGGACCGAGCGCCACGCGCGCGGCGCCGGTCAGCGTGGCAATGGTGATGAGATAGTCCGGCGCTTCCTCGTCGGCGAGGCTCAGCGCGTCGGCGAGCACGAGGCGGCCTTCAGCATCGGTGTTGCCGATCTCCACGGTCATGCCGTTTCGGCTGCGCAGCACGTCGCCTGGCCTGAAGGCGTTGCCGGCAATCGAATTGTCGGCCGCTGGGATCAGCACGCGCAAGCGCAACGGAAGCTTCGCCTGCATGACGAGATGGGCGAAGGTCAGCGCTGCTGCGGCCCCTCCCATGTCCTTCTTCATCAGCGCCATGGCGCTTCCAGGCTTGATGTCGAGGCCACCGGTGTCGAAGCAGATGCCCTTGCCAACGACGGTGACCTTCGGGGCGCGCTCGGAACCCCAACGCAGATCGATCAGCCGCGGAGACCGGTCGCTCGCCCGGCCGACGGCATGAATCATGGGAAAATTGTCGGAGAGCAGGCTCGATCCTTCCGTCACCTTGACCGATGCGCCATGCTCGTTGCCGATCTCCCGCGCGGCGGCTTCGAGCTCGGCGGGGCCGAGATCGTTGGCTGGGATATTGATGAGGTCGCGGCCGAAATAGAGTGCCTCTGCGAGTGCGAGCACCCGTGCCCGCTCCACGCCGTCGGGCAGCACCAGGCGCTTCGGCTTGCCGTTGTTCTCCGTCTTGTATCGGCCGAAGCGGTAGGATCCGGCGAGCCAGGCGAGGGCCGCAAGCTCTGGGTCCGGAAGCTTCGAGGCGAAGCGATAATCGCCGGGAGGGAGCGCGCCCGGAAGCGCCCCTGGAAGTAACGGCGAATGCTCAGCCCAATCCTCGCCTCCGGTGCCGAGCAGGGCACCGCCAATGCCCCCGCTCTCATTGGGCAGGAGCAGGACGGCGCCGGCTTTCGGCGACCAGCCGCTCGCTTCGAGCCAGTTGCGCTGGACCTCGGTAAAGCCTTGCAGTTGCGCATCGTCCTTGGCGGCGATGAACCAGATCGGCAGAGCCTGGCTTCCCCGCTCGAGCAGAAGCTCTCCCAAGTCACGGCGCGATTTCGGCAAACTTCTTGTCGACATGGAACAACGCTCGGAACGGGGCTTGATGGCGGGCCGCATTAATGGCAGGGGTGCACCACAATGACAATGGCGCAAGGCGGGATCATGTCGAAAGACGGCAACACTCTCTTCATCGGCGACAAGAACCTCTCCTCCTGGAGCCTCAGGCCGTGGATCGCCATGAAGCATTGCGGCATCGCCTTCGCCGAGGAGCGCATTCGCTTGCGCCAGCCAGAGAGCAGGGAAGCGATCCTGCGTCACTCTCCGTCAGGGAAGGTTCCGGCGCTTAAGGCGAATGGCCTCGTGGTGTTCGACAGCCTCGCCATCCTCGAATATCTCGCCGAGCGCCATCCCGAGCTTCATCTGTGGCCCCGCGAGGTTGAAGCCCGTGCGCTTGCCCGCTCGATCTCGGCCGAGATGCATTCAGGCTTCGTCACGCTTCGTAGCGAGATGTCGATGGAGCTGCTGACCAAGTTCCCTACCCCGCCGATCAGCGAAGAGCTTGCCAGCGACATCAGCCGCATCGTTGCGATCTGGCGCGGGACGCGGGCGCGGTATGGAGCGGGAGGACCATTCCTGTTTGGCGCCTTCTCTAATGCCGATGCGATGTATGCGCCGGTGGCGACCCGCTTCCGCACCTACGGCGTGGATCTTGCTGCCTTCGGCGACGACGGCACCGCAGCGTCCTATGCCGAGACTATTTTGGCTTTGCCTGAGATGGCCGAGTGCACGGCGGGCGCCGAAGCGGAGATTAGGGTGCGGAAAGCAGGCTAGACCAGGGGCGTCAGAGCGCCGTGGTCAGCGCGCCGCCAAGCTGGGCGAGCACGGCAACGAGCGCAAGCGCGAGGCCGGCGGCGATGACGCCATACTCGATTGCACGGTTGTCGGGGTCGTTTCTCGAGAACAACTGGACCAATCGGTTCATCCGGACCTCCCCGCGCAATTACCCGACTAGGGCGTACCGCTCGTACCGGCAGATATGGTGGCGAAAAGCCGCTAGCAGCGTAAATCGCTGCGGAAATTATGCGCGAGAGTTAATGAAGAGTTGCGGCCGGCGCTTAGGCGCGGGCGGGCTCTGGCGTTTGCGCGGCGGTTGGCTCGGCGAGAGTAGCCCACAAATCGTATTCGTCGGACGCTTCGACGGTCACACGCGCACGAGCGCCGGGGCTCAAGCCCATCTCGCCGTTGAGATAGACATTGCCGTCGATCTCAGGCGCGTCCCAGGCCGAACGGGCGACGGCGCCGTCACCATCGACCTCATCAACGATGACTTCGATGGTCTTGCCGACGCGTTCCGCCAGAACCTCGGCGCTGATCGCCTGCTGATGCTGCATCAGCCGCGCGTAACGCTCTTCCTTCAATTCTTGCGGCACCTGGTCGGGAAGCGCATTGGAAGCGGCGCCGTCGACGTCCTCATATTTGAAGCAGCC
>DATFVP010000020.1:0-15604 GCA_035260285.1 Methyloceanibacter sp. | reverse complement strand
GACGGCGGAGCGCTCATCGACTGGCTGCGCAACCAGAACTATGCCATCCCCATGCTGCAAGCTGCGCCGAATCGCATCGATGGACTCGCCGCGGGCCGCCCCGACGCAATCCAGGCGATTGCCATGGATCGGGTTAGTCGGTCGCCGCCACCCGGTCCGGATGTCCCTGCTCTCGGCTACGGACTGTCCTATGGCGTCAGCTGTCGCGAAAGCTATCCGTTCGCGACGCCGGAGGACCTCGCCGCGGCTGGCCGGAAGGCGTTTCCGGACTATCCGGCCTCGATACAACGCGAGGGGGTCGGCGGCTGGGCATATTTCAACGAAGACTGCCGCGAGGTCTGGAAGGTCCCCGCTGCCCCGGAGACCATGCACCAGCCCGTCGTGAGCAGTATCCCGACGCTACTCATCTCCGGAACCTTCGATACACTGACGTCGCTTGCCGGTGCGAAGGCCGCGGCGGCGAAGCTATTCAACGCAACAATCATCAGCATCCCCGGCGTTGGGCATGCTGTCTCACCCCAGTCGCCTTGTGCCCAGGCGCTCGTCGTATCGTTCCTCGCCGATCCCGCCGCACCCGACAGCCTCCGCCCTGACGAAGCGAGGCTGTCCCGAGCTTCACTCGAAACCAGACATGTCCATAGGGTTTGGTGAGGTCTAGGGAAAAGAGAAGGGCTGCCGCCTGGGGGGAAGAGACGGCAGCCGTCAATTGGCCCAAGCGTGAGGCGGCTCGGGCTTCCACGATCCGCTAGCAGATCTTGTAGCTGCGATAGATCGTCCTGCAGATGTACGAGTAGGAATAGTCGTCCCACACGCGGATGGTGACCGGGCGGCTCTCATAGTGGCAGTACGAGTAGCTGTAGCTGTAATGGGGCCGATAGTGATAGCCATAGCCACCATAGCCGTAGCCGTAACCGGCTTCAGCCTGAGAAACGCCGAGCACGAGACCTGACAGGGCAACGGCGGAAAGCAGGATCTTCTTCAACATCGAGGTAACCTCCAGCTAGTGACGCTTGGGGAAGCGTCTGATTAGTTTGAGCGGAGGACCATCCCTCGCTCATGGTGCGCTTCTAGCTGGAGTGCTCTGAACCCAATCTGAGGGCGCCATTCATGTGGCGTTCAGCGCCAAAGCTCCTGCTTGAGCGCATTCTTGATGCGCTGGCGCTACGCTGCTTGAGCGCGAGAAAGCAAAGGGCCATCCCCGCCGCCGGGAATGGCCCTTGGAAATAGCCCTGCTAAAGGCCGATTCGACTAATAGCCCCAGCCCCGCCGGTAATAGCGGCCGCGCCAATAGGGATAATAGGCGTAAGGGTAATACCCGCCGTAGTAATACGGGCGATAGCCATAGCCGTAATAGCCGTAGCCGGGTCCGACATAGACCCCGACGCCGGGACCGTAATAGCCCCAGCCGCGCCGCCAACCGGCGGACGCTTCGTCCGGGGCGATTGCTGCGAGCGTTAGCAGAAACGCAAACGTCGCAACCAACAACGTTGCTAGCCTTTTCACGTGAAGTCCTCCTGAGGGGCGCTGTTCGGCGTTGCCGGAAAAACGCAAGCGCCAGCATAACCGTTCCCCCTCGGTCTCAACTGTACCCGACAAGGCCTTAGGCTTGGTGACGAGAGCGAGACTTGCGTTAAGCAAAGCTTAGAGGCGGGCGACCGCAACCTCCTAAACCTTCGTTTCTCGCCTTGATTTGACCTTGTGTGTCTGTACCTTGAGTTGCATGGACAATCTTTCGGACGAGCTTCGCCCTTCCCTGTTGGACCGGGCGGGACGTCTCCTGCCGCCGGCTTGGACCGGGCGCGGCGCGCTGATCCCGGTGCTCAGGTTCAGCGGCGCCATCGGCTTGTCGACTCCGCTCCGCCCGGGCCTCACGCTCGCCACCAGCGCCGCAGCCATCGAAAAGGCCTTCTCCATGCGCGGGGCCAAGGCGGTCGCCATCCAGATCAACTCTCCAGGCGGATCGGCCGTGCAGTCGGTGCTGATCTACAAGCGCATCCGAGCACTCGCGGAGGAGAAGAATCTGAAGGTCTACGTGTTTGCCGAGGACGTCGCCGCGTCGGGAGGCTACCTGCTCGCGATCGCCGGCGACGAGATCTATGCCGATGCAAGCTCGATCGTCGGCTCGATCGGCGTCGTCACCGCCACGTTCGGTCTGAACGAGCTGATCAACAAGATCGGCGTCGAGCGGCGCGTCTATACCGCCGGCCGCAACAAGACGACGCTCGACCCCTTCCTCCCTGTGAAGGAGGAGGACGTCGAGCGCGTCAAGGCCATCCAGCGCGACGTGCATGCTGAGTTCATCGATCTCGTCAAGGCGAGGCGTGGCGTCCGCATCGAGAAGGCAGGAGACGGCCTCTTCACCGGTGAGTTCTGGTCCGGAAGGAGGGCGCTCGAGCTTGGACTGATAGACGGTTTGACCGACCTCCGCAGCAAGATGCGCGAGCTCTACGGAGACGAGGTCCGTTTCAGCCTGGTCACGCCGTCGACGAGCTGGCTCCGCCGCAGGCGCGGCGTCGCCGTAGGCGACATCGCTTCCGACTTCGGCATCTCGCCAGGCGGGCTTGCAGCCGACCTCATTTCTGCTATCGAAGCGAGAGCGCTCTGGTCGCGCTTTGGGTTCTAGCCATGCCGCAACTTCTCGTTCTGCTGGCCGCAGGTGCCGGCATTTTCCTCGCAAGACGCTGGTATCGCGACGAGCAGCGCCGCATCGCCGCCGAGCTCGCCCGGGCGCGCAAGGCCATGGATCAGCAGGAGGCGGGCAACATCGTCCGTCTGGAGCGAGACCCGGCGACCGGCGTCTATAGCCCCAAGCCCCACTGATCAGCCACAAGCGTGCCTCCCTTGACCCACCCCAGGGCACGCGCATAGCGTCTGTCGCCTCGTCGACGTCTCCTTTCCCCGCCTAGAAAGCGACCATGGGCAAGCTCACCAAAGCGGACCGGCCTCATTCCGCCCCATCGTTCCAGGATCTGGTCCTGAAGCTGCAGCGCTATTGGGCCGAGCAGGGCTGCGTCATTTTGCAGCCCTACGACATGGAGATGGGGGCCGGGACCTTCCATCCCGCCACGACGTTGCGCGCGCTCGGCCCGAAGGCCTGGCGGGCGGCTTACGTGCAGCCATCGCGAAGGCCTAAGGACGGCCGCTATGGTGAGAACCCGAACCGGCTGCAGCACTACTACCAGTTCCAAGTGATCCTGAAGCCCTCTCCGCCAGACATCCAAGCCCTCTATCTCGACTCGCTCCGCGCCATCGGCGTCAACGTCGCCAATCACGATATCCGCTTCGTCGAGGACGATTGGGAGAGCCCCACTCTCGGTGCCTGGGGCCTGGGCTGGGAGGTGTGGTGCGACGGCATGGAGGTGTCGCAATTCACCTATTTTCAGCAGGTCGGCGGCTTCGACTGCGACCCCGTCTCTGGCGAGCTGACCTACGGCCTTGAGCGACTCGCCATGTATGTGCAGGGCGTCGACCGCGTGTTCGATCTCAACTTCAACGGCGGACGCGGCAAGGACAAGGTTACCTATGGCGACGTGTTCCTGCAATCAGAGCAGGAATATTCGCGCTACAATTTCGAGCAGGCCGACACCAAGATGCTGCTCGCTCATTTCCGCGACGCAGAAGCCGAGTGCAAGGCGTTGCTCGCCAAGGGAGACGACGGCAAGCGCCATCTCATGGTGCTGCCGGCCTATGACCAGACGATCAAGGCCTCGCACATCTTCAATCTGCTCGACGCCCGCGGCGTGATTTCGGTGACCGAGCGGCAGGCCTTCATCCTGCGCGTGCGCGAGCTCGCCCGCGCAGTTTGCGCAGCGTGGCTCAAGACCGAAGCTGGCGGCGCCCATGCTTGATCCGCGCGGGGGCGCTCATGGCTGAGCTTCTGCTCGAGCTGTTCTCGGAAGAGATTCCTGCGCGCATGCAGATGCGCGCGGCGGAAGATCTCGCCCGCCTGCTCGGTGACGGGCTGAAGGGCGCAGGCCTCAGCTTCGATACCGTGCAGAGCTTCGCCACGCCGCGGCGGTTGACGGTCGTGGTCGATGGCCTGCCGGCGCGCTCGCCCGATGTGAGCGAGAAGAAGAAGGGCCCGCGCGTCGGCGCCCCAGATGCAGCGGTACAAGGATTCCTCAAATCTGCCGGCCTCAAGTCGCTCGATCAGGCCGAGATCCGCGCCGACAAGAAGGGCGATTTCTACGTAGCGACGATCAAGCGATCTGGACGGGCAACGTCGCAAGTCGTGGCCGAGATCCTGCCTGGGATCGTGCGCAACTTCCCCTGGCCGAAATCGATGCGATGGGGGAGCGGGAAGTTGCGCTGGGTACGGCCGCTGCATTCAATCCTTTGCATTTTCGCCGGCAAAGTGGTGCCGTTCGAGATCGACGGCATCAAAAGCGGCAAGGAGACACGCGGCCATCGCTTCCTGGCGCCGAAGCCGTTCGGTGTGAGGAGCTTCGACGACTATGTGCAGAGGTTGCGCAAGGCTTTCGTCATCCTCGATCCACGCGAGCGCGAGGCGATCATCTTGAAGGGCGCGCAGAAGCTTGCCGCCAAGCAGCAGGTAGTCCTCATCGACGACATGGCGCTGCTCGCCGAGAATGCTGGGCTCACCGAATGGCCCGTGGTGCTGATGGGCAGCTTCGATCAGAACTTTCTCTCGGTGCCAGCGGAAGTCCTGTCCACGGCGATGAAGGCGCATCAGAAATGCTTCTCGCTGTGCCGCGGCGACAAGCTCGCCAACCGCTTCATCGTCGTTGCCAATCTCAAGGCGAAGGACGGCGGCAAGGCCGTCGTCGCAGGCAATGAGCGGGTGATCGCAGCGAGACTCGCCGACGCCAAATTCTTCTTCGATCACGACCGCAAGGTTCTGCTCGAAGAGCGCGTGCCGAAACTCCGCGAGATCGTGTTCCACGAGAAGCTCGGCACGCAATATGAGCGCGTGCAGCGGGTGCGCGTGCTCGCGCGCGAGATCGCCAAGCTCGTCCGCGCCGATCCTGACCTTGCCGAGCGCGCCGCGATCCTGGCCAAGGCCGATCTCGTCAGCGACATGGTGGGAGAGTTCCCCGAGCTGCAGGGCGTAATGGGCCGCTATTACGCGCTCGACCAGGAAGAAGACCCCGCCGTCGCCAACGCCATCGGCACCCATTACAAGCCGGTCGGGCCATCCGATGACGTGCCGCGGGATCCCGCCGCTATCGCTGTGGCGCTCGCCGACAAACTCGACATGCTCACGGGCTTCTGGGCCATCGACGAGAAGCCAACCGGGTCGAAGGACCCTTACGCGCTGCGCCGCGCCGCGCTCGGCGTCATCCGCATTATTCTGGAGAATGGCATACGCCTCGATCTTTGGCTGCAGTTCCGAAACTTGGCTTTGCGATGGCGGCGACACCTCATCGACACGAACTCCGCAGGCGCGTTTGAAGCACTGCTTGCGATGCCAGCCCACATTCAAGCGACGCCGGAGTTCGAGGCCTTGTTGGACAGGACCTTGTTCGAGGACGCTGTGCGAGCTGTCACGGAGAACGTCTTTTTTTCGGCCGTGGCGGATGCCGACAATCTTCTTGCCTTCTTTGCCGACCGGCTCAAGGTGCACCTACGCGAACAAGGCGCGGGGCACGACCTGGTCGATGCCGTGTTCGCGCTCGGCGGCGACGATCTGCTCATGATCGTGCGCAGGGTCGAGGCGCTTGGGCTCTTCCTCGATACCGAGGACGGCGAGCATCTCCTCACCGGCACCAAGCGCGCCATCAACATCCTGCGCATCGAGGAGAAGAAGGATTCTTGCAGCTACGATCAGCCGCCTGACGCGAGCCTGTTGAAACAGCCGGAAGAAATGGCGCTCGCTAAGACGGTTGATGAGGTCGAGCGAGCTTCTGTTTCTGCCGTCGCCAAGGAGGATTTCGAGGCCGCCATGGCGGCGATGGCGAAGCTTCGTGCTCCGGTCGACGCCTTCTTCGATCACGTCACGGTCAACACCGACGATCCTCGCTTGCGCGAGAACCGCCTGCGCCTGCTCAATCGAATCCGCGCAACGACTCTCACCGTCGCGGACTTCTCCAAGATCGAAGGGTGACTGTTGTGCCGGCTCACGTCAGTTTGATCACTCTTGGCGTCGCCGACGTTGCCAAGGCCGCGACCTTCTACGAGAGACTAGGCTTCGTCCGGTCAAAAAGATCGAGCCAGGAGAACGTGAGCTTCTTCCAGGCAGGCCCTGTCGTGCTCGCGCTATGGGGACGCGATGCGCAAAGGGACGACGCGCAGGCCGCGGAGATTTGGACCGGCAATGGCGGCATCGTCGTCGCACAGAACCTAGCGAGCGAGGACGCAGTGGACGTCATGATGGCGCGGGCAGAAGCCGCCAGCGCGCGCATCCTGAAGCCGGCAGCCAAGGCGTTTTGGGGCGGTTACAATGGCTATTTCGCCGACCCCGACGGACATGTTTGGGAGGTTGCCTTCAATCCCTTCTGGGAACTCGATGAAGACGGCTGGGTTAGGCTGCCGGAATGACCGAGTACCTCTTCGTCTACGGGACCTTGCGATCCGAATTTCCTCATCCACTCGCCATGAGGCTTAAGGCCCAGGCCAAATTCATTGGCAAGGGGTCGACGCCAGGTGCGCTGTACGATTTCGGCTGGTATCCGGGAGCAGTGTTCGATCCCGAGGCACGGACGCACGTCGTCGGCGAGGTATTCTCAATCAAGAACGCCCAGCGGCTGCTTGCCGAGCTCGACCACTATGAGGGCACCGCAGAGCCCGGCAATGCCTTCCGCCGCGTGCTCGTCAAGGTGCGTCTGGATCGTGGCGGCACGGTCAATGCCTGGTCCTATGAGATGGGAGACTCCAACGCGCGGCGGCGGCCGATCGAGAGCGGCGATTTCATTCACCATCGCCGGCTCAAGGACCAGCGGCCGGTCCGGGACTAATCCCCCCTCCCCTCCATTTGTGTCGGGCGGAGCGTGCCGCTAAAAGGGCGGCTGGAGACAAGGAACGCGTCATGAAACCGGCCGCAAAGGTCAATGACCCCTCGCCCCATTGGGTGTTCACCTTCGGTGCCGGCCGCGCCGAGGGCGATGCCGCGCAGCGCGATCTGCTCGGCGGCAAGGGCGCCTACCTTGCCGAGATGTCGCGTCTCGGCCTTCCGGTGCCTCCAGGGCTTACCATCTCCTCGGAGGTCTGCACCGCCTATTACCAGTTTGGCAAGAAGCTCCCCGAGGCTCTGATGCCGATGGTGAGCGAGGCGCTCGACGCGGTGGGCAAGGTCGCGGGCGCAAAGTTCGGCGATGTCGACAATCCTTTGCTCGTGTCGGTGCGTTCGGGCTCGCGCGCCTCGATGCCTGGCATGATGGACACGGTGCTCAATCTCGGCCTCAACGACGAGACGGTTGAAGGGCTGGCCCGGCGCTCCTCTGACCGCAGATTCGCCTATGACACCTACCGTCGCTTCATCCAGATGTATGGCGATGTAGTGCTCGGCATCGACCATTATCTGTTCGAGGAAGCGCTCGAAAACTACAAAAATCTCAAAGGCTTCGAGCTCGACTCGGAGCTTGGTCCGGAGCATTGGGCAGAGCTAGTGGCCCGCTTCAAGGCGATCGTCGAGCAGGAGCTCGGCCAGCCCTTCCCGCAGGATCTGCGCGTTCAGCTGTGGGGCGCGATCGCCGCAGTGTTCGGCTCTTGGCACAACGCTCGCGCCATCGCCTACCGGCGGCTGCACGACATCCCCGACGATTGGGGCACCGCGGTCACCGTGCAAGCCATGGTGTTCGGCAATATGGGCGAGCGGAGCGCGACCGGCGTCGTGTTCACCCGCAATCCTTCCACCGGGGAAAACGAGCTTTACGGCGAGTTCCTGGTGAATGCCCAAGGCGAGGACGTAGTCGCGGGCCTGCGCACGCCACAACCCTTGACCGAGGCGGCGCGGAAAGCGACCGGCGACCGGCGTCCGTCGCTCGAGGCGCTGATGCCTGAGGCCTTCGCCGATCTCAAGGCGGCTTGCGCCAAGCTCGAAGCGCATTTCCGCGACATCCAGGACATCGAGTTCACGGTGGAGGAAGGCAGGCTGTGGATGCTGCAAAGCCGCTCCGGCAAGCGTAGCATGCAGGCGGCCTTGAAGATCGCCGTCGACATGGCCGCCGAAGGGCTGATCACCGAGAAGGAGGCCGTGCTCGGGATCGATGCCGCCCAGCTCGACCAGCTCCTGCATCCGACGCTCGATCCCGACTCGCCGAAGCTCGTCATCGGCAAAGGTCTCCCAGCCTCCCCCGGCGCCGCCTCAGGCAAGCTCGTGTTCGACGCCGACGAAGCGGTGCATCTCAAGGCGCAAGGCCACACCCTCATACTCGCAAGAGTCGAGACATCGCCGGAGGACGTGCAGGGCATGCACGCAGCCGCCGGCATCATCACCACGCGCGGCGGCATGACGAGCCACGCGGCGGTGGTGGCGCGCGGCATGGGACGACCTTGCGTCGTCGGCGCGGCGTCGGTGCAGATCGATCTTGAGCGCGAGACGTTGAGCTCAGGCAACGAGACCTTGGCCAAGGGCGATGTCGTGACCATCGATGGCTCAACCGGCCAGATCATCAAGGGCCGCGTGCCGACGCGCGAGCCTACGCTTTCCTCGGACTTTCTAACGTTGATGGGCTGGGCCGATCAGTTCCGCCGGATGAAGGTGCGCGTCAACGCCGATACGCCAACCGACGCGCGCCAGTCGCTTGCCTTTGGCGCCGACGGCATCGGGCTTTGCCGCACCGAGCATATGTTCTTCGAGGAAGGCCGCATCGTTCCGATGCGAGAGATGATCCTCGCCGACGACATCGAGGGCAGACGCTCCGCGCTCGCCAAGCTCCTGCCCATGCAGCGCAAGGACTTCATCGAGCTATTCGAGATCATGGCAGGCGCGCCGGTGACCATCCGCCTCCTCGATCCACCGTTGCACGAATTTCTGCCGCATGGCGAGGCGGCCATCAGAGAGGTGGCGGCGGCCATGGGGGTGAGCACGGCGCGACTGAAGCGTACAGTCGCCGGCCTGAGTGAGTTCAATCCAATGCTCGGCCATCGCGGCTCACGCCTCCTGGTGAGCTTCCCGGAGATCGCCGAGATGCAGGCGCGGGCGATCTTCGAGGCAGCCATCGAAGCCGGCCGCAGTCTAAGGACCAGCATCGTGCCTGAAATCATGGTGCCTCTGGTCACCGCCAAGGCAGAGCTCGACCTCGTCAAGGAGCGCATCGCCGGCGTGGCGCGCGCGGTGGAAAAGGAGGAAGGGGTCAAGCTCACTTATTCGGTCGGCACCATGGTCGAGCTTCCCCGCGCCTGCATCAATGCCGGCGAGATCGGCAAGAGCGCCGATTTCTTCTCCTTTGGCACCAATGACCTGACCCAGACCACGTTCGGGCTTTCCCGCGACGACGCCGGACGCTTTCTTAGCGAATACACCGAGAAGGGAATCATCCAGCATGACCCCTTCGTCACTCTCGATCCTGCCGTCGGCGAGCTCATGTGGATTGCCGTTGAGCGCGGGCGAAGGTCGCACCCCGACCTCAAGATCGGCATCTGCGGCGAACATGGCGGCGATCCCGAAACCATCAGATTCTGCGAGGACATCCGCCTCGACTACGTCTCCTGCTCGCCCTACCGGGTGCCGGTGGCGCGGCTTGCTGCCGCTCAGGCCGCCTTGAGCCTTACGGTAAAGCCCCGTTAACCATGTCGGCAAAAGCCTTTAGGGCTTTCCATTCACCATAATTTGTCCTAAATGATAGAGCAGCATAACTGTGAAATAGACGGGACTCCGGGCAAACCGGTGGGGGACAATAAGACTTAAGTCACTGATTTTCCCACCTTTTTGGCTGGTTGTATATTGGGGACAAATCCTAACGTGCGCCCGATAAGTGGCGCCGTCGGGGTACGCGAAAAGTCGCTTGCGGGCATAAAGCGGGCTTTCGCGGACGTAACGGGGAGACCCCCCGGGAGGGACCATTGGGCCGGCGCTCACCTCGTCGGATGTGGCACGTAGCAGCTGCGCTCGCGCCGCTCCCGCTTATCGCCTTGGGCTATGCTTCGATTCCGGGCAACAAGCTTGCTTTCCGGATGGAGCTGATGTTTTCCGGCAATGGGTCGAGCCACGCTCTGACCCGCGACGTCGACGCCTCCGAGCATGTGCCGTTGCCGAGGGCCGCTGCCGCTCTGTTCCGGACCTCGGAAAAAGGGCCGCGCGCCGACCAATACCTCACAGTCAAGACCACCACCTACGCAGACAAGCAATTCATCACGGCAAGTGTGTCGGGCGCCGACGCCGACAGCAGCAGCGGCGATGTGCGCGACGAGCTAATTCGCGACCACAAGTCAGATCGTCTCAACGCGCCGGTCACTGAGGTCGCGCTTAGAAGCGGCGGCGGTTCGGACCGCGGTGTGTCGATGTTCACCGAATTCACCGCCGGCAATCTCCAGCTTGCGCCGGCGCTCGCCGGGGGGGCGCCTTCGCCCCAGAGCATCGCCTACCATCCTTCAGAGGTTGGCCTGAACTTCAAATATAAGGGCGAGAGCCAGGCCGAGTTCGAGGAGCGCGAGCGGCGCTGCCTCGCCACCGCGATCTATTTCGAGGCGCGCGGCGAACCCCTGCAGGGACAGATCGCTGTCGGCCAGGTGATCCTCAACCGCGTACGCAGCCCGCAATTCCCGCAGACGATTTGCGGCGTCGTGTATCAGGGCCAGATGTCGCCAGGTTGCCAGTTCTCCTTCACCTGTGACGGAAAAACCGACACGCCGAAGAACGACGTCCATTGGGCGCTCGCCCAAAAGCTTGCTAGGCAGATCACCTCGGGCCAGGTCTGGCTTCCCGAGATCGGCTATTCGACTTTCTACCATGCGGATTATGTGAGCCCGCAATGGAAGAGCGCCATGAACAGGATCGACTCGATCGGCCGCCATATCTTCTACAAGAAGCGCAACGAGAAGCCTTATGTCGTGGAGGAAGCATCAGCGGCGCCGACGCCTGACACCTCCAAGGTAACCGCCGGCGCGTTCTCGCTGGCCTCTACCAACCCCGCGTTAACGCCGATCAGCGCCACTCCAGCGCTAAGTCTAGGCGCGGCGCCGAGTGAGTAAGGACTCCGACCGAGATCAGGTCGACGCCAGTCTCGGCAATCTTCCGAACCGTCTGCAAATTCACGCCACCTGAAGCTTCCGTCAGCACGCGCCCGTCGACGGTGGCCACGGCCTTTTTCAGGGTGGCGGCATCCATATTGTCGAGCAGCACCGCGTCGATGGGAAAACGCAGCGCCTCATCGAGCTGATGGAGCGTGTCGACCTCGACCTCGACCTTCACCAGATGCCTGATGCGCGCCCGAAGCTTGGCTAGAGCTTGCGCCAGACCCCCGGCTGCGGCGATGTGGTTGTCCTTCACCAGCACCGCGTCATAGAGTCCGAAGCGGTGATTGATGCCGCCGCCGGCACGTACCGCATATTTCTCGAAGGCACGCAGGCCGGGCGTCGTCTTGCGGGTGCAGGCGATGCGCGCCTTGGTGCCTTCGATCGCCGCGACATAGGCGGCGGTGAGCGTGGCGATCCCGCTCAAATGCCCGAGATAATTGAGCGCGACGCGCTCGGCTGAGAGGATTGCCCTCGCCTTCCCCTGAACGCCTGCAAGGCGGGCTCCGGCTGCGACGTGAGCGCCGTCGGCGACGTCGGCAATGAACTGGGCGTCGGGGTCGAGCGCCTTGAAGCTTGCCGCGGCGAGATCGAGCCCGGCGATCACGCCGGCCTTGTGCGCAACGATCTCCGCCTCGGCAGTGGCATGCGGCGGAATGATGGGATCGGTGGTGATGTCGCCGGCATGCCCGAGATCCTCTTCGAGCGCCGCGATCACCGCGCGTTCGACGAGCAAGTGCGGCAATTCGAGCTTGGCGGGCTCAGCAATCATGCACTGAGACGGGCGGCCCATCTCGGGGCCAGCACGCGGTCGCTTACCGCGTCGCCGGCAACGAGCTCGGCTTCGGCGAGTGTCAACAGGCTGCGACGGGCAAGCTTGGGGTCTGCTTCGGGGTAATCGCTGCGGAAATGGGCCCCGCGGCTCTCTTTGCGCATCAGCGCAGCGGTGGCGATGAGCTTGGCCGTGGTCAGCATGTTGTCGAGGCGCGGGTCCGATGCCGCACTTCGCTTCAGGCCGGCGATGGTGCGAAGCGCCGACATCAGCGAGGTGTCGTCGCGAATGACGCCGACTCTTCCGGCCATGGTTCGGCGCAGCGTTTGCACCGCTTGCGAATCCGGCTCCGAAGAGGGTGCGGCAGCCGGCTCTGCGGGGATTTCGAGCGCTAGCGCAACAGCTTTGCTCGACGGCAGCCGCTCGGCGATGTCGCCAGCCACACGGGCGCCGAACACCACCGCCTCGAGCAGGGAATTCGACGCAAGTCGGTTGGCGCCATGCGCGCCGGTCGACGCAACCTCGCCGCAGGCCCAGAGACCTTCGATCGTAGTGCGGCCGTTCGCGTCGGTGTAGATGCCGCCCATGTGATAGTGGGCGGCCGGCGCTATCGGAATCGGCTCGCGCCGCGGGTCGAGTCCTGCCGCCTCGCAAGCCGCGAACGCCGTCGGAAAGCGCGCCGGAAACTCGGGCCCGATCTTGCGGCAATCGAGAAAGGCGCCGCGTCCGCTCATCACCTCGCGGTAGACGCCGCGGGCGACAATGTCGCGCGGTCCAAGCTCGGCGTCTTGATGCAGCGCGCGCATGAAGCGTTCGCCGCGGCCGTTGATCAGCAGCGCGCCTTCGCCACGCAGCGATTCGGTAGCAAGCGGTGCGGGATCCCGGCCGACATTGATCGCTGTCGGATGGAACTGTACGAACTCTGCATCCGCAATGGTGGCGCCGGCGCGGGCGGCGATGGCGATGCCTTCGCCGCGCGATTCGCGGGGATTGGTGGTGATGGCGTAGAGCTGGCCCGAGCCGCCGGTGGCGAGCACGACCGCAGAGGCATCAAGCACCAGGCTTGGGGCAGATGGATTGGCATCGACGCGGGCGATCTCGATGCCGGCGACCTGCCCGTCGCGTATGACGAGGTCGCGGGCGCCCCATCCCTCAAGCACCTGGATCGACGGCGTGGCCCGCGCCGCCACGGTCAGCGCCGCCATGATGGCGCGGCCGGCAGTATCGCCCTTGACGTGAAGGATGCGGCGGGCGCCATGGGCCGCCTCGCGAGCAAAATCGAGATGACCTTCGAGATCCTTGTCGAACGGCACGCCGTAATGCAGCAGGTCCTCGATGCGGCCCCGCGCCTCGCACGCAAGCAACAAGGCGATCTTCTCATCGACGATACCGGCACCGGCACGGATGGTATCGGCGGCATGGGCCTCAGGGCTGTCACCTTCCGAGAGCGCCGCGGCAATGCCTGCTTGCGCCCAGACGCTCGAGCCGCCTTGGCCGAAGGGCGTGACCGAGATCACGGTTACCGGCAGTGGCGCGAGCTTGAGCGCGGTGAACAGGCCGGCCAGGCCTGCGCCGACAATGACCACGCCGCCCTGTGATCGACGCTCGACTCCGTCTAAGGCAGATTTGTCTTTCATGGCCATGGCACGCATACCTTCGCCATAGAAGTTAGTGGCTGAGATTGATCATGCGCTCGATCGGCACCCGCGCCCGCGCAGCGATCTCCTTCGGAATGGTCACCTCCTCTTTCGGCATGACGAGGGACTCAAGGATCTTCGGCAGCGTGATGCGCTTCATATGCGGGCAAAGATTGCAGGGACGCACGAAGTTGACCTTTGGAGCCTCGACGGCGACGTTGTCGCTCATTGAGCATTCGGTTACGAGCAGCACCTTCGACGGCTGATGGTCGTGCACCCATTTGATCATGCCGCTGGTCGAGCCGGTGAAATCAGCTTCGGCGAGCACGTCGGGAGCGCATTCAGGGTGGGCAATGATCTTCACGCCGGGATCGGCCTCGCGATAGGCGCGGAGCTCCTCGCCGGTGAAGCGCTCGTGCACCTCGCAATGCCCCTTCCAGGTGATGATATCCACTGATGTCTGGGTCGCGACCCACTTCGCCAGATACTCGTCGGGAATCATGATGACGCGCGGTACGCCCAATGACTCCACGATGCGCACGGCGTTGGACGAGGTGCAGCAAATGTCGGACTCGGCCTTCACCTCGGCAGAGGTGTTGACATAGGTGACGACCGGGACGCCGGGGTACGCCTCGCGCAGCGCCCGCACGTCAGCGCCGGTGATCGAGGCGGCGAGCGAGCAGCCGGCTCTCGAGTCAGGGATCAGCACCATCTTGTCGGGGTTGAGTAGCTTGGAGGTCTCGGCCATGAAATGCACGCCGCCCTGCACGATGATATCGGCGTCGCTCTTGGCAGCCTCGCGGGCGAGCTGCAGCGAGTCACCGACCACATCGGCGACGCAATGGAAGATCTCCGGCGTCATATAGTTGTGGGCGAGCACAACGGCGTTGCGGGACCGCTTCAGCTCGTTGATGGCCTTGATGTAGGGCGCGAAGCCCGGCCACTCGATGGGCGGGATCACGCGCGCCACTTTCTCGTAAAGATGGGCGGTCTCGCGCGCCACCTCAGGGGTGTAGGCGAGGTCGGGTAGCGACGCCGGGATCAATTCCCGCGCCGGCTTTAGCGCCTTTTTGCCGCTCGCTGCGGCCGAAATCTGCCTCGTCATGGCCCTACTCCCGTCGTCCTAATATGCTCATACTGAGTATATATGGGGCGTTAAAACATCCGGCACAAGGCCGGCCCCCTATTCTCACTTGGAGTATAGGGGATGGGAGCAGGGCTTCAAGGGGGGCGGCGATAACGTGAAGCCCGTGACCGAAATGCCTCACGGGTCCCAAAGCGGGCCCCGATCAGTCCCCAAGCATGGCAAAGGCTGCCTTGCGCTCGCCAGACTTCAATTTCAGGAAGGCCGCTCGAGCGGCTTTGATGTCGCGGGCCGAGCCGCTCTCTGCAGCGGCCTTCAACGCCACGGTGGTCGGATGGCCCGCGCCGCAGATGAAGACGAGCGCCTTTGCCAAGCGCCCCATGGCTTCGCGGTCGATTGTGCTCTCGTCCATTCGAGATGGCCCAGGAGGCAGGTTGCCAATAGCTCAGACTATCACGTCGCGGGGGCGGCGGGCGACCCTGGGTCTGACCAGCGCGTGGATCAGCACCGCGCCTGCCAGCAGCACTCCGGCGATGGCCGGCGCCTGCCAGTCTCCGGTCGCCACCCGCACCACCACCAAGGCCATGCACACAAGTGCGCCAAGCGCCGGAATGATGCGCGGGATCTCGAAATAGCTAGGTTGCTCGCCCTTCCGGCGCTTGAGGACGAACAGCGCGCCGTTCACCACAGTAAAAACCAGCAGAAGCAGGAGCACGGTCGCCGCGGCAAGCTCAGCGATGGTGCCGAACAAAGCGAGTGGCGCCGCCACTAGAAACAGCGCAGCGATGGCGATATGCGGCGTGCGCCGTTCGGCGTGAATTTCGCCGAGGCGGAGCGGCAGCAGGCTCTGATGCGCCATGCCATAAATCAAGCGAGACGCCGTGACGTAATTGACGAGCGCAGTATTGGCGACGGCGAAAAGCGTGATGCCGGTGAACACGACTGGAGGAATAAGCGGCGCCGCACGGTGCACCACCT
>DATFVP010000019.1:0-2944 GCA_035260285.1 Methyloceanibacter sp. | reverse complement strand
AAACTTATTTATTGAGCGGCGTGCCCAGGAATTGGCGGATTTGCAGCATGGTCGCTTCCGGCTGCTCTTCCTGCGGCATGTGCCCACATTGGTCGATGATGCGGAAATTGGCGTTCGGCATCTCGCGTGCGAGCTTGATGCCGATTTCGACCGGTACGATGCGGTCGTGGTCGCACCACAAAATAAGCGTGGGCAGCTCAATGGTCGAATAGCGGGCAGCGATCTGCTCGACATCAGGAGGCATGATCTGCCGGGCGCTATGGATCAGTGCGTGTTTGCCGGCTGCCGTCTTCATCGGTTCGGCATAGGCCTCGATCTCGTCGTCGCCGATCTTGCTGTTGTCGAAATAAGCGATTCTGAGCGCCATCTGGATCTGCACCGAAGGCGGCGCCATGCGCACCCCGACCTGGGAGAGGACCGGCCGGTCGAGCAGCTTGAAGAACACCGGAATGGCTTGCGGATAGGCGATGGTGTCGAGCAGTACGAGCTTGGCGATTCGTCCGTGCAGGCGCGTATCGGCCTCGAGCGCGAGCAGGAGCGCGATGCCGCCGCCGTAGGAGTGGCCGACGATGGTAAGATTATGGAGGTCGCGATCGAGGATGAGTTGGGTGAGGAGCTCGGCCTGGTCGCTCGCCGCGTAACGTTCGTCGAACGGCTTGTCTGAGCGGCCGAAGCCCTTGAGGTCGACGGCGATCACCTTGTGATCGCGCGCAAGGTCCGGCGCCACGTGCCGCCAGGTGAAGCTGTTGGTGCCGAAACCATGGATCAGCAGCACCGGCGGGCCTTCGCCGCGCTCCACGGTGTAGAGCTTGACCGGCGCGTCAGGTGGGCCAAGCCTCGCGAACGGAAACTGGCTTGCGTCATTGGCGGCGAGCGGAAAGACGCTTGAGGCAGCCAAGATCGCCGCGAGCCCGAGCGTCGCTGAGTATCGCTTCAAGAGCATGAACGCCGACGCCGAGCCTCTGATTGGACTTCCCCGTGTTGTGGCGTGGCTGAAGGCCCGCCACTTTTGATTCGCCATTTGTAAACCCCTTTGGCGCCATCCGCCAATTCAAAGGGAGCGGGGAGGGCTTCGCTGAAGCGCGCCGTTACCCACAGAAAATCCCGTGCGCATTAACGCTATTCCCATGAGATTCCTTGACCACCCATAATATCCCATGCTATCCCATGGTTTGCCCGTTCGGTGAGTGGTGGGAGAGGCAGGCAGCGCTCCTTACGAGGCCACGGGGGGACCCGCGCCGCCTCTCCCACGATCATCGGGCGACGAGCTCCGCACCTTTGCGTTCGCTTCAGTCTTCCAGTCAGTCAGGTGCCTTGAGGGGGAGATGGACCAGTTTGTCTCGGCTTTCACAAATAAGATCGACACGAAAGGCCGAGTGTCCGTTCCGGCATCTTTCCGCTCAGTCCTCGCCAAGGACGGCCTTGACGGCATTTATTGCTATCCATCGCTCGATGCGCCTGCGCTCGACGCAGGAGGCAAGCGGCTGGTCGACAAGATCAACGGCCTTGTCGAGGATCTGGCGCCCTATTCGGACGAGCGCGATCATCTCGCCACCGCTCTCTTCGGGACGAGCGAAATCCTTTCCATCGATCAGGATGGACGCACCATTCTGCCGGAGCGGCTCAGGGAGCACGCCGGCATCACTACGCACATCACTTTTGTCGGCCTTGGCGAGAAGTTCCAGATGTGGGAGCCAGGCCGATTTGAAGCCCATTTGGCGGAAGCGCGCCAAAAGGTCCGCGATCTCCGCAAGTTACTCGGCGCGGGGCGCCGCGGAAGCGGCGGGCCAGAGGGAGCACGGGAATGATGGCGGGTCGCGGCGTGGGTTTGACCGCCGCCGGCGGACCGGCCCGCCACATTCCCGTGATGCTCTCCGAAGTCATTGAGGCGCTTGAGCCAAGCGACGGCAAACACTTTATCGATGGAACGTTCGGCGCCGGCGGCTACACAAGCGGGCTGCTAGAGTCGGCGCACTGCAGCGTGCTCGCCATCGATCGCGATCCGCATGCCGCAAAATTCGCGCGAGTGCTTGACGAGCGCTTTCCCGGACGCTTGAAATTCGTACTCGGCCGCTATGCTGAGATGCGCGAGATCGCCGAACGCGAAGGAATCGGCGCCGTCGACGGCGTGGCACTGGATCTCGGCGTCTCCTCCATGCAGCTCGATGAGCCCGAGCGCGGCTTCGCCTTCGCCCAGGACGGCCCCCTCGACATGCGCATGGGTGAAGAGGGCCTCACCGCGAGCGACCTCGTCAACGCGCTGCCCGAACGCGATCTCTCCGACATCCTCTCCACGCTCGGCGAGGAGAAGCGCGCCCGCTCGATCGCACGCGCCATCGTGGCACGCAGGGCCGAGGCGCCGATCACTAGAACCGGGGAGCTTGCCGACATCGTCGCTCACGTGCTCGGCCGCAGGCATGACGAGACCAAACACCCGGCGACGCGCACCTTCCAGGCGCTCCGCCTCTATCTCAATGAGGAGCTGCTCGAGCTTGCCCGCGGCTTGAGCGCCGCCGAGCATTTGCTGAAACCCAAGGGTCGGCTTGCCGTCGTCACCTTCCATTCACTCGAGGACCGCATCGCCAAGCGCTTTTTCGCGGCGCGAAGCATGCCAGCTCCCCGCGCCTCCCGCCATCAGCCAGAGCAGGGTGGGTCAACTTTTCTGCCAAGCTTCCGACTTCTTAACCGTCGTCCGTTATCACCAACTAAGGACGAGATCAGGCTGAACCCCCGTGCTCGCTCTGCGCGCCTTAGGGCCGGCGAACGCACGGATGCTCCGCCGCATGGTCTCGACCTGGCAAGCTTGGGGGTACCGCGCATCGCGCTTCCTGCCTAGAGGGCAGGTCTTGGGGGATCATTTTAGTCCATGTTGCGTTTCGTCAATATCTGCCTGGTGCTTGCGCTCGTCGCGCTCGCGTACGTCATCTATGAGGGAAAATACGAG
>DATFVP010000018.1:0-4425 GCA_035260285.1 Methyloceanibacter sp. | reverse complement strand
CCCGGTCGCCCTGATCCACACTTGCTGCGTGGCGGCGCGCTTTTCCGGGCTAAGATAGCGAGAAAGGTCGACGGGCCTGATCTCGATCGGCCGCTCGCGCTCCCAATAGGTCCTGACCTGTGGCGGCAGGCGGTCGAGCAGGAGCTCCTTCAGCTCGGCCTCGCTGGGCAGGGATTCCGGCGGCGGCACCTCTGGCATTTTCACCTGGTGCGACAGACCCTCCTCATGCTTGTGGAAGGAGGCGGCCATGGAGAAGATCGCCTGGCCGTGCTGGATCGCCACCACGCGGCGGGTCGAGAAGCTGCCGCCATCGCGGATGCGGTCGACATTGTAGAGGATCGGCACCGCGGGATCTCCAGGGCGCAGGAAATAGCCGTGCAAGGAATGGGCGGTGCGGCCATTGACCGTGCGGTAGGCCGCGACCAGCGCCTGGCCGATCACCTGCCCGCCGAAAACGCGCTGCCAGCCGACCTGCGGGCTCACGCCGCGGAACAGATTAACCTCGAGCGTTTCGATGTCGAGGATGGCGAGAAGCTGGTCGAGAGCGCGGCTCATGGCTTGCGGCCTTTACCAGTTTTGCAAGCGAAGCGGAACCGCGCTCGGCGGCGCAAATGAAGGGTTTCGATTTCCCGCGGCCGGACCTATGAAAGCCCATGACCGAAACAAAAAGCCACGACGTGATCATTGCCGGTGGTGGCTTTGTTGGCACGACGCTCGCGCTTGCTCTCGCCACTCTCGCTCCCAAGGGCTTTCGCGTGGCGCTCATCGACGCCGAGCCGCCGCAGAAAGACAAGGCCGATGCCCGCGCCTCGGCGCTGTCGGCGTCGAGCAAATGCCTCCTCTCGGTCCTCGGCACTTGGCCTGAGCTTGCCGGGGACGCCCAACCGATCACCAGCATCGACATCACCGACAGCTCGCTCGACGCGCCGCTTCGTCCGCATTTCCTCGGGTTCTCCGACGATTTGAGACCGGGCGAATCCGGCGCATATATGATCGAGAACGCCGACCTCACCCGCGCGCTGAGTACCGCGCTCGCGCGTGAGCCAGCCATCGCGGTCTTTGCTCCCGATAGTGTCACCGGCTTTTCGGCGACGCCTTTCGACATTGAGGTGCAGCGGGCAAACGGCGGCGCGGCTTCAGGCAAGCTGTTGATCGCCGCCGACGGCAAGCGATCGCGTTTGCGCGAAGCTGCCCACATAAAATGCGTGAGTTGGAGCTATCCGCAAGTCGGCATCGTGACCACGGTCAAGCACGAGAAGCCGCATGGCGGCAAAGCCGTGCAGCATTTTCTTCCCGGCGGCCCCTTCGCCATCCTGCCGCTCAAGGGCAACCGCTCCTCAATCGTGTGGACCGAGGACAATGCCGCAGGCAAAGCGATCTTGGCCGCCGATGAAGCAACATTCCTCGCCGAGCTTGCCAAGCGCTTTGGCACCAAGCTCGGCGACATTGCGCTCGCCGGGCCGCGTCAATCTTTTCCGCTCGACTTTCAGGTGGCTCGCAGCTTCGTGGCCGAGCGCTTAACGCTCGTCGGCGACGCTGCCCACGCCGTCCATCCTCTGGCCGGCCAGGGTCTCAATATCGGGTTCCGTGACGTGGCGGCGCTCACCGAGATCATCGTCGAGAGCGCGCGGCTCGGGCTCGATATCGGCGCATCGAGCCTGCTCGAGCGCTATGAGCGCTGGCGAAGATTCGACAGCGCGTTCTCGGCCACGGTGATGGATGGGCTGAACCGCCTGTTCTCCAACGACAACGCACCGTTACGCGCGCTTCGCGATCTCGGGCTTGGCATGGTCGATCGTGCGCCGTGGCTCAAGCGCGCTCTGGTGCGCGAGGCGGCGGGGGTGAGCGGCACCATCCCGCGTCTTTTGAGAGGCGAGAGGCTGTGAATTCCTAGCGCTCGTCGAGCTTTCGCGCTTCCTCAGGCAACATGATGGGAATGCCGTCGCGGATCGGATAGGCGAGCCCCGCGGCCCGGCTGATCAACTCCTGGCGCTCGGAATCATAGTCGAGCGACGTCTTGGTCAAGGGGCACACCAGAATCTCGAGCAGCTTCGGATCGAGGCGTCGTCCGCCATGGCGAGGATCGGAATCTTTATCGATGGGAGCCTCCTTGCCGGCCCTTGTGCCGGTCATTGGATCGACGTTCCCGAGCCGTCGTCGCGTGACGCGAGCTCCATCTCGGCGAGCGCCACCAGCGCTTCTGCCCGCGCCCGCAAATCTCTTGCCTCGAGGAGCGCCTGCTTCTCCTCCGCGCCATAAGGGCTCAGGATCGACAGCGTGTTGACCAAGCGCTCGTTGCTCGCGCTGTCGATGCGGTCCCAGTCGGCACCGAGATTGTTTGCGGTCAGATAGTTTCTGAGCGTCGTCAGGAGGCGTGGCCGATCGACGTCCTCTTCGCCGTAACCTGATTTGAAGTCGGTAGCGAACTCGCCGAAGTCAACCTGGCAGAAGCGGAACGGCTCGTCAGACTCGACGTCATGCAGGAGCTGGAAACGTGCGATGCCGGTGAGTGAGAGCATCACGCGGCCGTCGTCGCCCTCGCTGAAGGCGGTGATGCGCCCGACGCATCCCACGCGGCGCAAGGGGAAGCTCTTGCCGCTCGGCGATTCTTGGTCGCCTGCCTCTGGCGCTGGCTGCACGACGCCGATGAGACGGTCACCGGCGAGCGCGTAGTCCACGAGCACAAGGTAACGCGGCTCAAACACGTTTAGCGCGAGCGTGGCGCGCGGCAGGAGGATGGCGCCGCGCAACGGAAAGATGGGCAGCACCCGTGGAAGATCTCCCGGCCCTCGGTAGCTATCGCTTACCCCACGCGGCAAGTCTCCTTGCCCTCACGCAAACAACAGCGATGAGAGCCTCTGTCGGCCCGAGATGGTCGCAGGATCGCTGGCGCCCCAAGCGTCGAACAGCTGCAGCAACTGCTTGCGCGCAGCATCGTCGTTGAAGGCGCGATCCTTGCGGATGATGGTGAGGAGCTCGTCGAGCGCGCCTTGGCGGTCGCCTTTCGCATTTAAGGCAAGCGCAAGATCGAAGCGGCTCTGCGTGTCCTTGGGATTGACCTCAAGTTTGGTGCGGAGCGAGCCGACGTCGCCCGTGTCGGCCGCCTTGCGCGCAAGCTCGAGGCTCGCCCGGGCGCTTGCCACCGGGGCACTGTCAGCCTTTGCCGGTGGCACGAGCGCCAGGGTCTGCTCGGCGCGGGTGAGGTCCCCGGTCTTGATGTAGCATTTGGCAAGCCCGGCGGCGGCGCGGGCATTCTCGGCGTCCTTCTGCAGAGCCTCGCCAAAAGCTTGCGCCGCGGTGTTGACGTCACCCGCGGCAAGTGCCGCTTCCGCGCTCTCCATGTCGGCGGCCGCATCGGCCGACTCATCGCCGATCAGCCTCGCGATAAACGCTTTGACGCGACCCTCGGGCAACGCCCCCATGAAGCCATCGACAGGCCTTCCGCCCTGGAAGGCGAACACGGCCGGAATCGACTGCACGCCCATCTGACCTGGGATCTGCGGGTGCTCGTCGATGTTGAGCTTGACGAGCTTGACCACACCCTTGGCCGCGCGCACCGCCTTCTCCAGGACCGGCGTCAATTGCCGGCAGGGACCGCACCAAGGCGCCCAGAAATCGACCAGAACCGGGACCTCGCGCGAGGCCTCGACCACGTCGCGCATGAAATCCTTGGTGGTGGTGTTCTTGATGAGGTCGGCGTCGGCCGTGCCAGCGCCTTCCGAAAGGATCGGGGTATCCATGCCGCTGCTCACTCACCCTCGCGGTTCGCAACCCTATACGTGGCAGGCGGCAAGGCCAAGCTCGCCGCGCGCCCTATTTTACCGGAAGATGGGCCGCGAATGGCGGTTTGGCAACGCCTCCGGCAACGGTCAGGCGAGAGGAAGGATGCGCGGCTCGTGGCCGCAAGAGCGGATGAAGCGGAGGAAATCTTGAGTTGCGAGCCTGGTCGTGGCGGTGTTCTCCAGTGGATGAAAGTTGACCTCGACGAAAGTGAGGAGGACGGCATCGACGCCGACGGTGACGCGGACCTCGGGATCGTTGATCAGGGCGAACGGCGTGACCGAGCCCGGCGTCACGCCGAGCAGGTCGAGGAGACGCTCAGGCTTGCCGAAGCTGAGGCGTCCGTGGCCCAGGCGCTTCGCCACCATCTTCAAATCGACTCGCGTGTCGTCCTTGGCGACGACGAGCGCGGCGCGGCCGTCTTTGTCCACCAGGAACAGGTTCTTGGTGTGAGCGCCTGGCAGCCGCTCGCGCAAGGATTGGGACTCCTCGACGGTGAACACCGGCTCGTGCTCCACCGTGACAGACGCGATGTCGAGCTCTTCAAGCCGCGCGAACAAGGCCTCGCGATCCGCCGCAGACTTTGCCTTCATCTTTGATGTGCCGTCCAAGTGCCTGATCCGCGTCATGTTTCGCACGCGCGAG
>DATFVP010000017.1:0-4021 GCA_035260285.1 Methyloceanibacter sp. | reverse complement strand
CGCCCATGCTTGAGCGAAGGGATTTTCGCCCGGGCTTCGGCTGGCAGGCCGAGATCGATATCGGCAAGGAGAATCTGGGGGTCCTCTCCGGCTTCTGCCAGCACTTCACCCCAAGGTGATACCACCATGCTGTGGCCGTAGGTGCTGCGGCCGTTCTCGTGCAACCCGCCTTGGCAGGCGGCAAGGACGTAGGCGCCGGTCTCGATGGCGCGGGCGCGCAACAGCACCCGCCAATGCGCCTCGCCGGTCTGCTTGGTGAAGGCGGCGGGCACGGCGATGAAATCGGCACCGGCTGAGGCGAGTGCCCGGTAAAGCGCGGGGAAGCGAAGGTCGTAGCAGATGCTCAAGCCGAGCCGTCCCCAGGGCAGGTCGGCAAGCACGGCTTTGTTACCTGGTTCGAAATTGCGCGACTCGCGGTAGCTTTCGCCGCCGGCAAGATCGACATCGAACATATGCAGCTTGTCGTAGCGCGCGGCGATCTCGCCTTGCGGGGTGATGAGGTAGGAGCGGTTGGCTACTTTGCCTGACGGAAGCTTCATGGCGAGCGAGCCGACATGCAGCCAAATGCCAAGCCCCTTGGCGAGCGCCTGAAGTTGCGAAAGCGGCCCGGACTTCTCCTCGGTATCGATCGCGGAGAGAAGCCGATCGGTCTCGAGCTCCATGATTGACGTGTTTTCGGGGGTCTGCACGTAAACCGCACCTTCGCCCGCGGCGCGGCGGATCAGCACGTCGGCCATCTCCATGTTCGGCGCTTCGGCGCGGCCCGATCGGAGTTGAACCAGGCCTGCGCGGAATGTGTTTGCCGCGGCCAAGATCATTCCCCCGGAACGGCGGCGACGACGGCGGCGGCGTCGATCTCGGCGAGCAGCGCATCGAGCTTCGCCGCCCGCTCGAGCGCAGCAAGCTCGTCATAGCCGCCGACATGGGTGTTGTTGATGAAGATTTGCGGCACCGTGCGCCGGCCAAGGCCACGCTCGATCATCTCCCGCCGCCGCTCCATGTCTTCGCTCACGTCGATCTCGGTGAAGGTCACTCCCTTCTTGCCAAGAAGATGCTTGGCGGCGCGGCAATAGCCGCAATAGGGGGTGGTGTAGAGGACAATTCTCGTCATCGAAGTTCCGCTGCTGCGGCCATTCGGCCTTGTTTTGTTGCGCCAGGTAAGCGGGGCAGCAAGGAAATTCCAGACTATAGCAGCATGGCCGAAGGTTCTACGGCCCTGGCGTGCGCGAGAATATCGACGCGCGCCGCACTTGCCCGCTTCAACACCCTGGCGCAAATGCCCCTCGCCGCCGTCACCCGGAACGCCCCTGCGACATTCTTGCGCCGCTGCGCAGCGGTGAGCCCGACCTGGCGGGGTGCGCTTGACCCTTGCGGGTATGAAGCAGTCGACGGGAACGCCGGTCAGCTTGCCGACCTCCTGGGCAGGCATGGCCGACTGGTTGAAGCGCCGCGACCAAAGCCTCGAGCGGTAGAGCGGAACCGGCACGATGATGTCGGCGTCGGCGAGCAGCTCGGCACCTGCCGACGCCATCCATCGCCCGAACAGAGGCACCCCCTCATGGCGATCCCCATATTTGAAGCTCTGGATCAGGTCACGCATGGTCGAGGAATAGCGCGCGGCGGCCCGCGCCCGGTCATAGACTGGCGGATCGGCGATTGCCGCGGCCAAAAAAAGGGCTGGGCTCGCCGGTATCGTAGGGAAGTGGGATGCCGAGCCTTAAGCAGAGCGGAGGGGCGATGAAATCGATTTTGGGCCAGCAGTCGCCGCAGAGCAGCCCGTGAGCGCCGGCGCTTGCGGCAGGAGATGCAGACCGGCGGGAGGAGGAGATCAGCGGCAAGGTTGAACGCACTGCGGAACGCCTCCGCCCCCGAGAAGAGCTTGGCCCGCGCCGGAAAAACCTGTGAGGTGATCTCCGCCCCGTCGATCCCATGGCAGGCATGATAGAGCGCGGACGGGGCCGAAAGAAGGGGCGCGCACGCACAATGAATGAGGATCAAGAGCTTTTCGACCGCGGCCTGTTGCGCCGGCGCCGGGCGCGCTTCGCCGGGGAGACAGCCGAGCGTGATTTTCTGCTCTCCCATGTCGCGGCCGAGATTGCCGAGCGCATCGCGGCGATCTTGCGCGACTTTCCTCTGGCGCTCGACCTTGGCGCCTATCATGGGCTGCTCGGCCGCGCGGTGGCGGCGCTCCCCTCCGTGGGCGAGGTGATCTATGCCGAAAGCGTGCCTGCCCTCGCCGCATGTTGCCCGCGTCCTGCTGTCGTCTGCGATGAGGAGCTGCTGCCGTTCAGGGAGATGAGCCTCGGCCTCGTGGTCTCCGGCCTCGCGCTTCACCGCGTCAACGATCTCCCCGGCGCGCTCATCCAGATTCGAAGCAGCCTTCGCCCCGACGGTCTGTTCATGGGCGCGGCGCTTGGCAGCCGCTCGCTGCAGGAGCTTCGCCAGGTGCTGATCGAGGCCGAAGCCGAGCTGCATGGCGGGGCAAGCCCCCGTGTCGCGCCCTTCGCCGACGTTCGCGAGTACGGCGCACTTCTCCAAAGGGCGGGCTTCGCGCTTCCCGTGACCGACTCAGAGCTCCTGACCGTGACCTATCCCTCACCACGCGAGCTGATGCGCGAGATCAGGGCGCTCGGCGGCGGAAACGTCATGGCCGCGCGGCGGAAGGCGCCACTGCCGCGCGGCACGCTCGAGCGTGCCGAGGAGATCTACCGGGCCCGTTACGGCACGGCCGACGGCAGAATCGCGGCGAGCTTCGAGATTGTCTATCTGATGGGTTGGGCGCCGCACGAAAGCCAGCAAAAGCCTCTGGCGCCCGGGAGCGCGGCACGGCGTCTCGCCGACGCGCTTCACACCACCGAACAGTCCGCCGGCGACAAGGCGTCCTTCCCGGCGGCCACACGGCCGAAGAACGAGCGCGGTTGACGCGACTTTCGCAACCGTTGACGCCGGGAGAACAGATGCTAGGGTCCGCGCCATGCGTGCAAAGGGGGTTTTTCGTAATCTGAGGCGGGGCAACTACGCGAAGGTGGTCGCGGCGCTCACGCCGGGCAGCCACCAGCTGGTGGCGCCCAATCGCTATCCGGAAATTTTCGCCGCTGCTGCCGCCGCCGCACCCAATGCGCGCCGCATTCTTTCTTTTGGTTGCTCGACCGGAGAAGGCCTGGAAGAAGCGAAGCGACCGAATTCGTTTCGTCTATTCCAGCGACCGCACTTTGACCAGGCTGGCCCCGTTCGACGTGGTGTTCTGCATGGCGGTGCTTCGCGCCCCGAAAAAGCAACAGCGCCTCGGCAACTATCCCTTCACGCTATTCTAGGAGCGCGCGCTGTTTCTCGAGTTGCTGGTTCGGCCCGGGGGCTTATTCGGCATCGCGTCGAAATTAAATCAACTCCAAGACATCGAGCAGACCTGAACTCCGGAAAAATCTCCCACGACCGCACAATCGCCCAAAACCAACCGCAAAACGCATATTGACATTTGAGAGATTCAAGGTACGGCATGGGTCGAAAAAGCGTCTTCCACTACTTAAGCGCGGCAAGGTTTGCGAAGGTGGCCTCTCTGCTGCATCCCGGCTGCCACTAGGGTCCGAACCGGACCGCGCTCAATCGCTATCCTGAGGTTTTCGCCGCGGCTGCCGCGGCCGCACCCGACGCACGACGCATTCTTTCGTTGGTGCTCTAGCGGAGAGGAATGCGTCACGCTTGCAGAGTATTTTCCGAAAGCCGAGATCGTCGGCGCCGATATCAATCCAGTGATTCTGCTGCAAGCCAGGAAGCGTCGCAGCGATCGAATCCGCTTCGTTTATGCCAGCGACCGTATCTTGAGCGGATTGGGCGGGTTCGATGCGATCTTCTGCATGGCCGTGTTGCGCAGCGCCGGCCACTATCCATTCGAGATCTACGAGGAGCGCGCTCTCTTCCTCGAGACCCTGCTACGGCCCGGCGGGCTTTTGGTGATTCACAACTCGCCCTACCGTTTCGGCGACACCGCGCGCAAATATTCCTACGAGACCATCCCTGTCGA
>DATFVP010000016.1:0-5674 GCA_035260285.1 Methyloceanibacter sp. | reverse complement strand
TGAGACAGTTGCCCGAGCTGGCCGGTGGCCATGCCGAAGAAGCAGGCGGTCTTGGCCTTCTTGATGGCAATATCGATGGAGCCTACCCAGGCGTCGTCCATGCGCATGAAAGCCTTGAGATTGGCGCCGGAATCGACCACGGCGATGCACATCTGAGTCTTGAGCGCGATGGCCTTCTTGCGTGCGGCTTCGATGGCTTTCTCGGCGTTCTCCAGATTGACGTGCATGTTGGCTCCTTATGGCTAGTCGTGAACATCGCTGATCTAAACGCGTCAGGTATCGAATTGGTGGCAACTGCCAAGTGCCGGATGGACGCAGGGGTGAATGGCTCTGACAGAGTGTCACAATCGGGGTAGGATCGACGTCTGCCTGGAAGAGCCGTCAGATCTTCATGGCCGTGTTCAGCGTAGAAGGAGGAGTCCCCCATGCCCGACAGTACCTACAAGGTCATCGAACTCATCGGCACCAGCCCAAGGACCTGGGAGGAAGCCGCCAAGAACGCGGTGGAACGTGCTGCGCAGCATTTGCGCGAGCTGCGCGTCGCGGAGGTCGTGGAGCAGGACATGGTCATCACCGACGGTAAGGTCGAGGCCTATCGCACCAAGGTCAAGGTCTCCTTCAAATACGAGGAACATGCCTGACCGGCAAAGCGGAGCTTGCGCCGCACATCAATAGAACAGGCTCGAGACTGACTGCTCTTCCGCGGTGCGGGCAATGGCTTCGCCGAGCAACGGCGCGATCGGCAGAATACGGATGTTATGGGCGGCCTTAACCGACTCGCTCGGCAGGATCGAGTCGGTGATCACCAGCTCCTTGATGCGCGAGTTCATGATGCGGGCGACGGCGCCTCCGGACAGCACCCCGTGGGTGATGTAGCCCGACACTTGCGTCGCGCCGTGATCGAGCAGAGCCTCTGCGGCATTGACCAGTGTGCCGCCGGAATCGACGATGTCGTCGACGAGCAGGCAAGTGCGCCCGGCGACGTTGCCGATGACGTTCATCACCTCTGAGTCGCCGGGACGCTCGCGGCGCTTGTCGACGATGGCGAGCGGGGCGTCGATGCGCTTGGCGAGGCCGCGCGCACGCACCACGCCGCCGACGTCCGGCGATACCACAATCAGGTTGTTGGCATCGAAATGCTGGCGCATGTCCTGTACCATGACCGGCGCGGCAAAGAGATTGTCGGTCGGTATATCGAAGAAGCCCTGAATTTGCCCAGCATGCAGATCAAGGGTGAGCACGCGGTCGGCACCGGCGCGATCGATCATGTTGGCGACAAGCTTGGCAGAGATCGGCGTGCGCGGACCCGGCTTCCGGTCCTGGCGGGCATAGCCGAAATAGGGAATGACCGCGGTGATGCGGCGCGCCGAGGCGCGCTTCAGCGCGTCGATCAGGATAAGCAATTCCATGAGATGGTCGTTGGCGGGTGCCGAGGTTGACTGGATGACGAACACGTCCTCGCCGCGCACGTTCTCCTGCACCTCGACGAAGATTTCCATGTCCGCGAAGCGGCGGACGATGCATTTGGCCAGAGGAGTCTTGAGGTAGGCCGCGATCGCCTCGGCGAGCGGGCGGTTGCTGTTGCCTGCAACCAGTTTCATCGGACCCCGCTCCTTAAGCCGTCAGAGCCTTGCACCGGCGAGCTTAAGCCGCGCCAGAAGGCTCGCGCATTTAGCAAGGCTGAAGGGCCGCTGTAAACTCACGGCAACAAGGGCTTGTGGATGGGCCTCAGCCGCTCGGCTTGGGCAGGAGCTTGACGATGCCGTCGGCAGCGGCACCGGCCGCCGCATCGGCCACGGCGCCCCACGGGCCATCGAGCGAGCCCTTGGGAATATTGTTCTGTTGGGAGACGATGCCGACCCGCTTGCCGTTCGGATCGAGCACCTGCCAGTCGATGCGGATGCTCTGTTTGCCGCCAGATCCGTCGGTCACGCTGACCGTCCCCTTAACAGTGTAGGTGTTCCCGGTCTGGATGGTCGCGAGCTTCACACCCTTGGCGTAGAGCCGCTTTTTGATCGCGGCGGTGAGGGACTTGATCCCATCGCCTGGAGCCCCCGAGACCGGCGCAACGATGGTCGTTACCGGGCCCTTCGCCGCGCGGGCTACTGGCGCCGCGGCGGTCTCAGGCGCGCTGGCGCTGGGCTGAGGTCCAGATGCCGCCGGGGGAGGGGAGCCGCCACCGGACATGCTGGCGGAGATCTGGGGGGCGATCTTGACAGCGAGACTATGCAGCGCAGCGCTGTCCACACCACTCCAGGGATCCGCCCCTGAGCGGCCGGCGATGAGCTGCTCGCCTGAAACGCGCCCGACGCGCTGGCCCTTGGTATCAGTAATGTCCAAAATATAGGAGATTTTGGCGCCCTTCTTCTCGCTGGTCGCCACGAGATAGCCCTTCAGCGTGTAAGGGGATCCGGTGCCGTCTGGCGTTATCGTCAGCTTGTTGTCACTGCCGGCAGCGGCAAGCTGCTGGGCAAATTGCTTCGCAATGGTCGGTGGAGCGCCGACGATCGGGGCGAGGTCCATGCGGCTCGATGAGCGGCCGAAGAGCCTGCTGGTGGCGTCGCTGAAAAAGCCCGCCTTGGCGATCAAGGCGAACCCGCCGGCGTATAGGCCTAAGACAACCGCAGCCGTCAACGCTGTGGTTGCGATACGCCTGAGCCGGCGGCGCACGCATCGTGGAGTCGCGCCCAACAAATACTCCCTCTGTTGGCCGCAAAGCCCCCTTCGCGACTGCGCTCAAATACATGCGGCGGGGCTTCCAAACCTCGCCCAAACAATAGATTACCTGCCCCGCTTACGTCCAGCTTAAGGATGGAGGAGAACGGCCTACACCGCCTATGATGAACGAGGATCAAGCGAGCACGATGGCAGAAATTTGGCGCCCATAGTCGTCCTCGCCGTGATGCTGCGACCGGCGATAGCTGAACAGGCGTGTCTCGTCGCAATAGGTGCAAAGCCCGAGGTCTGAGACGGTGCCGACACCGGCGCGCGCAAGGCGCTCGGCCACATAGCCAGCAAGGTCGAAATGGGGCTCGCCGGAGCTGTCGTCGGTCATGAAGAAGGGCGAACTCGCCGGCTCTTCGGCCAGGAAGCGCTCGACATAGTCGGTCCCAACCTCATAGGCCCTCTGTGAGATCGTGGGACCGATGACCGCCACCATACGCTCAGGCTTTGCACCAAGCCGTTTCATCGACGCGACCGTGGCCTCGACGATGCCAAGGAGCGCGCCGCGCCAGCCAGCATGTGCCGCGGCAATGACCCGCGCTTCCGGATCGCAGAACAGGACAGGCGCGCAATCGGCGGTCAGCGCGCCGATGGCGAGGCCAGGCGTGCGGGTGACCAGGGCATCGGCTTCGGCAACGTCGCCGTTCCAGGGCGCGTCGACAATCAGGGCTGTCGCGCTGTGGACCTGATAGAGCGTCAACAGGCGCTCTGGCGGCACGCCCAAGGTCTCGGCCACCAAAGAGCGGTTCTGACGCACATTCTCCGCGTCATCGCGGGAGCCGAGACCGCAATTGAGCGAACCGTAAACGCCCTTCGAAACGCCGCCTTGGCGGGTGAAGAATCCGTGGCGGATGCCGTCACAGCTCTCAAGGGTCGAGGCGCAGAACATGGCCCTGTCGGGTGTCACCATGGCCGGTTCAGTAAGATACGGTCAAATGCTGAGGGCCGAAAGGAGGTGGCGGTGGAAGGTCGACGCCGGTAAGCACGAGCGCCTTGAACAATATTCCCATCTGCTTGGGGTCGACGAGCCGCGACGCGCCGGAAGCAACCGCTTCGGATTGCGCCGGGGTGGCGTGCCGACACAGTCGATTGCGGCGCTCGCCAAGGCCGAGCTTGAGCAGGAACTCTCCTTGCGGCATTGGGCCGTAGGGCTTCAGCCCGAGTGCGCTCGCCTGACGCTTGAGATCGGCGAAATCGACATGGGCGGAGAGATCGGCGCTTCCCGGATCGGCCAGGGTTGCGGCAAAGCGATGGCCGCGCACGGCTTGCAGCGTGTCGCCGAAGCCAGTTTGGTCGTGGCCGTAGTCGATGATGAGGGTGGCGAGGGGGGCTAGAGCGGCGCGGCGAGCAAGCTCGTGCGAGAGGGGCTGCGCCGCTTGCCTCGTTTCGAGGATGGAACCATCCGGAGCCGCGTCCGAAAGGTCAGGCGCTTGATCACCGAGCGAGCAAGGCCCACCCTCGGTGAAACAGAAGCCGCCTCGCTCCTCGCTCGCGACCAGACGCTCGCGCCAGGCGACGCCGCGACGGATGAACTGCCGGATGGGGAGGGCATCGATGAATTCATTGGCAAGCACGATGAGCGGACCGTCCGGCAGCTCATCCAAAGTTGCGTGCCAGCGAATCGGCGCCGGAGCAGCGCGAAGAGTGCTTCGCTGTGCCGCCGCCATGAACGGACTAGTCTCGATGAGCGCGACAGAAACGGCGTCGAGGAATTTCGGCACCGCACGCCAGGCGCGGAGCGCATCCGCCATAAGGGTGCCGCGCCCGGGTCCAAGCTCGGCGACGGTCACGGCGCGTGGCTCGCCCATCGTCTGCCAGACTGTGGCGGCCCACAGGCCGATCAACTCGCCGAAGATCTGGCTGATCTCGGGTGCAGTGATGAAGTCGCTAGCGCCGCCGATCGGCTGGCGCGAGGCATAGGCGCCAGACGCCGGATCGGACAGGCAAGCCTGCATGAAGGCTTCGACGCTCAACGGGCCGCTCTCGGCGATGCTCGCGTGCAGCCTTGCCGCAAGCGAGAGGTCGTCGGCGGCGTCGCGGGCAAGCGCGCTCATGGTGCGATGGCCGGCTTCACTTGCGCGCGGCGGATCAGCCAGAGGCCAAGCAGGATCATGGGAACAGAATAGACGATGCCCGGCGTGAGGACACCAATGTCGAGCGGGTGTCCCGCATGGGGCTCGCGGAAGAACTCCACGAAGCTGCGGAACAGGCCATAGAAGCAAAGGAACAGGCCGAAGATCGTGCCGGGACGGGTCAACGCCTTGTAGCGATAGGTGGCGACGGCAAGGATGATGAACAGCAGGATGCCCTCCAGCGCCGCCTCATAGAGCTGGCTCGGATGGCGCGGCGCGTCACCAGCGCCGGGAAACACCATGGCCCAGGGCACGTCGCTTACTCGCCCAACCACCTCGGAATTGATGAAGTTGGCGATGCGTCCGAAGAACAGGCCGAAAGGCGTCGCCGCCGAGGCGATATCGCCGAGGGACAGCGGGTTGATGCTCTTGGCGCGTGAGAAGAAATAGACGGCGGCGACGACTCCGAGCAGCCCACCGTGGAAGGACATGCCACCGTTCCAGACCGCCGGGATCTCCAGCGGGTTGGCCCAGAAATAGCTCGGCTCGTAGAACAGAACGAAGCCGAGCCTGCCGCCGAGCACGATGCCGAGGGTGATCCACAGCAGAAAATCATCGGCCTGGCTTATGGTCATCGGCGGCTTGCCGTTCCACAAATCGGGGCGCGAGAGGAGATAGCGCCCATACAGCCAGCCGAGCAGGATGCCGGCCATGTAGGCGAGGCCGTACCAGCGGACGGCGAGCGGGCCGATCTCGAACGCAATCGGATCGATGACGGGGTAGGGGATAGCGAAAAGCGGCATGTGGCCCCAAGGAGTCCGCGGACGGCTGTGGACCCTTCACCGCCAGCCCCTAACCTGTCAAGGCGGCGTGGCGCC
>DATFVP010000015.1:0-6364 GCA_035260285.1 Methyloceanibacter sp. | reverse complement strand
GGCATATTTTCGCTTCGACCCGCCGAGCACCTTGATGCATTGCACGCGGCGCGCGCCGGAATTGTCGGCGACATCGAGATTGGTCTGCATCTGGATCATGGCAGCCTCGACCCTCTAGCTCGTTGCTTGCTCGCGCGGCAGCACGGTCCAGCGCTTCTGCTTGGAGATCGGCGGACGTTCCTCGATCCACACCATCTCGCCCACCTTGAACTCGTTCTTCTCGTCATGGGCGTGATAGTTCTTGGACCGCCGCACGGTCTTGTGCAGCAAAGGATGCGTGAAGCGGCGCTCTACGCGGACCACCACCGTCTTGTCGTTCTTGTCGCTCACCACGACCCCTTGCAGTACTCGTTTCGGCATCTCTGTTATATCCTCAAGCCTTGGCGCCGGCGGCGCTTTTCTGGCGCGTGATAGTCTGGATGCGCGCGATGTCGCGCCTGATCTCTCTCACCCGCGCCGTGTTCTCAAGCTGGCCGGAGGCCGCCTGGAAACGCAGGTTGAACTGCTCCTTCTTGAGCTTGACCAGCTCATCATTGAGCTGATCGACCGTCATGCCGCGCACCTGTGCCGCCTTCATGGTCCTCAAGCCTCCACGATGCGCGTGACTACGCGCGTCTTGAGCGGCAGCTTTGCGGCCCCGAGCCTGAGCGACTCCCGGGCCACGGCGTCGGTCACGCCGTCGACCTCGAACATCACGCGGCCTGGCTTCACCCTCGCCACCCAAAATTCTGGCGTGCCCTTGCCCTTACCCATGCGCACTTCGGTCGGCTTCTTCGACACCGGCACGTCGGGAAACACTCGGATCCACACGCGGCCGGCGCGCTTCATCTGCCGCGTCATCGCGCGGCGCGCCGCCTCGATCTGACGCGCGGTGATGCGGGCGGGCTCCTGGGCTTTGAGCCCATGCGAGCCGAAGCTCAAGCTGATGGCGCTCGACGCAGCCCCCTTGATGCGGCCTTTATGGGCTTTGCGGTATTTCGTACGTTTCGGTTGCAACATGACTGTTCAATCCGTGGTTCAAGCCTGCGCCTGCGGGGCCTCGCGGCGACCCGTAGAGCGTCCACCCTCCTGCGCCTCGAGCGCGCGGTGCTCCTGCGCCATCGGATCGTGGGCCATGATCTCGCCCTTGAAGATCCACACCTTGACGCCGATGATGCCGTATGCGGTGCGCCCAAGCGCCGTGCCGTAATCGATGTCGGCGCGGAGCGTATGCAGCGGCACTCGGCCCTCGCGGTACCACTCCATGCGCGCGATTTCCGCGCCGCCGAGCCGGCCGCCGCAATTGATGCGAATGCCGAGTGCGCCCATGCGGATGGCAGATTGCACGGCGCGCTTCATGGCGCGGCGGAAGGCCACGCGGCGCTCAAGCTGCTGGGCGATGCCTTCGGCCACCAGCGTGGCGTCAATCTCGGGCTTGCGCACCTCGACGATGTTGAGATGCACCTCAGAGTCGGTCATCGCGGCGAGCTCGCGGCGGAGCTTCTCGATATCGGCGCCCTTCTTGCCGATGAGAATGCCTGGGCGGGCAGTATGAACCGTTACCCGGCACTTCTTGTGTGGGCGCTCGATCACCACCTTGGAGATGCCGGCCTGCTTGCGCGAGGTGAGGATGTGCTCGCGCATCTTCAGATCCTCGTGCAGCAGGCGCGCATATTCGCCGCGCGAGGCGTACCAGCGCGAATCCCAGGTTCGGTTGACACCGAGCCTGAGTCCGATCGGATTGACCTTCTGCCCCATTAAGCAGACTCCTCGACTTGGCGCACCACAACGGTGATCCGCGCAAACGGTTTTTCAATGCGGCTCGCGCGCCCACGCGCGCTTGCCTTCAAACGTTTCATCACCAACCCCTTGCCGACGTAAGCCTCCGACACGATCAGCGCGTCGACATCAAGGTCGTGGTTGTTCTCGGCATTGGCAATGGCCGACTCCAGCGTCTTCTTCACGTCGCGCGCGACGCGCTTGCGCGAGAAGGTAAGATCGGCGAGCGCCTTATCAACCTTCTTGCCGCGGATCAGCTGGGCAAGCAGATTCAGCTTCTGTGGACTCACCCGCAGGAGCTTGGTCACCGCCCTCGCCTCGTTATCCGCAAGCGTCCGCTCGCGTGCTGGCTTGCCCATTACTCTTTCGTCCTCTTCGCCTTGCGGTCTGCGGCGTGACCGTAGAAAGTTCGCGTCGGGGCGAACTCGCCGAATTTGTGGCCGACCATGTCCTCGGTGACCAGCACCGGAATATGCTTATGGCCGTTGTGCACGCCGAAGGTGAGCCCGACGAATTGTGGCAGGATCGTCGAACGGCGCGACCACATCTTGATCACCGCGTTCGAGCCTGACCCGCGCGCCTTATCGGCCTTCTTCAGCAAATACCCGTCGACGAACGGGCCCTTCCAAATCGAGCGTGCCACGAGCCTAACCTTTCTTCTTTATATGGCGGCTGCGCAGGATGAACTTGTCGGTTGCCCGGTTGTGCCGCGTCTTCTTGCCCTTGGTGGACTTGCCCCAGGGCGTCACCGGATGCCGTCCGCCCGAAGTGCGGCCCTCGCCGCCGCCATGCGGGTGATCGATCGGGTTCATGGCAACGCCGCGCACCACCGGGCGGCGTCCCTTCCACCGCACCCGACCTGCCTTGCCGATCGAGACGTTGGAGTTGTCGGGGTTGGACACCGCACCTACTGTCGCCATGCAGGCGGCAGGCACCATGCGTGTCTCGCCGGAATTGAGCCTAAGGATGGCGTAGCCTGCATCGCGACCGACAAGTTGCACATAGGTGCCGGCCGCGCGCGCGATCTGGCCACCCTTGCCGACCTTCATCTCCACATTGTGGACAATGGTGCCGATCGGCATGTTAGCAAGCCGCATGGCATTGCCAGGCTTCACATCGACGCGGGTGTCGGCAATCACCGTATCGCCGGGCTGGAGCCGCTGCGGCGCGAGGATGTAGGCGAGCTCACCGTCCTCATATTTGATCAGCGCGATGAAAGCCGTGCGGTTGGGATCGAATTCGAGCCGCTCCACGGTGGCCGGCATGCCGAGCTTGCCGCGCTTGAAATCGACCATTCGGTAGCTGCGCTTGTGCCCGCCGCCGCGATGCCACATGGACACGCGGCCCTGGTTGTTGCGGCCGCCCGATTTGGTAAGGCCTTCGGTCAGCGCCTTGACGGGCTTGCCCTTCCACACATGGCTGCGGTCGATGAGCACGAGCTGACGCTGGCTCGGCGTGGTTGGCTTGAAGGTTTTGAGGGCCATGGCGTGCTAGATCCTCGTGGTCACGTCGATCTTGTCGCCTTCGGCGAGCTTGACGATCGCTTTCTTGACGTCCTGCTGCTTGCCTCTCATGCCGCGAAACGTCTTGGTCTTGCCCTTGCGCAGGATGGTGTTGACCGACAGAACCTTGACCTTGAACAGCTGCTCAACCGCAGCCTTGATCGCCGGCTTGGTCGCGTCGCGGCGCACCTTGAACACCACCTGGTTCGATTCCGAAGCCATGCTGGATTTCTCGGTGATCACCGGCGCGAGAATGATGTCGTAGGCCGAAAGTGCACTCATTTGAACCGCGCCTCCAGTGCTTCCACAGCAGCCTTGGTGAGGACCAGCTTGTCGTGGTTGAGGATGTCGTAGACGTTGATGCCGGCCACCGGGAGCACGTCGACGCCTGGAAGGTTACGGGCAGCCTTGGCGAAGGCGTCCTGCACGGCAGCGCCGTCGATGATCAGCACCGAGCCAAGCCCGAGCTTCGAGAAGCGGGATTTCAGTTCCTTCGTTTTGGCCTCTTTCAGCTCGCATTTGTCGATTACCACGATGGTGTCCGACTTCGCCTTGGCGGACAGCGCGTGCTTCAGCGCGAGCGCGCGCACCTTTTTCGGCAAATCGATGGCGAAGCTCCGCGGCTTTGGCCCGAACGCCTTGCCGCCGCCCTTGAAGATGGGAGCCTTTTTGCTGCCGTGGCGGGAGCGGCCGGTGCCCTTCTGGCGATACATCTTGGCGGTCGTGCAATTGACCTCAGAGCGATCCTTGACGTGAGCCGTCCCGCTCCGTCGCTTGGCGAGCTGATAGCGCACCATGCGGGCAAGGATGTCTGGGCGCGGCTCAAGCCCGAACACGTCGTCCGGGAGCTCAACCGTACCCGCCTTCTTGGCGTCGAGCGTGGTGACGTCGGCCTGCATTTACTGTTCGCTCCCCGCCTCGGCCTGTGCCGGCTCTGCTTGCGCCTCTGACTTCGCTGACCCGTTCGCTGCCTCACCGGACCCTTTGCGGAAGGCGCCTGGCTTGGGCGCCGCATCCGGCAAGGTCCGCTTCACCGCATCGCGCAACAGCACCCAGCCGCCCTTGGCGCCAGGCACCGCCCCGCGGATCATGATCAGGCCACGCTCCGGGTCGGTCTTCACCACGCGCAAATTCTGCGTGGTGACGTTCACGTCGCCCATGTGACCAGCCATCTTCTTGCCCTTGAACACCTTGCCAGGGTCCTGGCGCTGGCCGGTCGATCCGTGGCTGCGATGGCTGACCGACACGCCGTGGCTGGCGCGCAAGCCCCCGAAGCCATGTCGCTTCATGGCGCCGGCGAAGCCCTTGCCGATGGTGGTGCCGGACACGTCGACGAACTGCCCCTCGACGAAATGGTCGGCAGTGATCTCGGCGCCGACCTCGATGACGTTCTCCGGGCTCACCCGGAACTCGGCGAGCTTGCGCTTGGGCTCCACATTGGCGACGGCGAAATGGCCGCGTGCGGCGCGGCTGAGCCGCTTCACTTTCGGCGTTCCGGCGCCAAGCTGCAGCGCAGTGTAGCCGTTCTTCTCAGACGTGCGATGGCCCACGACCTGGCAGCGGTCGAGGCGTAGCACCGTCACCGGGATATGCTCCCCGGCATCGGTGAAGATCCTCGTCATGCCGAGCTTTTGCGCGATGACACCTGATCGCATCGGACTAATTCCTTGCGTCGTCTTTCGTCAGCCTAGAGCTTGATCTCGACATCCACGCCGGCGGCGAGGTCGAGCTTCATCAAGGCATCGACGGTCTGCGGCGTTGGGTCGACGATGTCGAGCAGGCGCTTATGCGTGCGCATCTCGAACTGCTCCCGGCTCTTCTTATCGATATGAGGCGACCGGTTGACGGTGAACTTCTCGATGCGCGTCGGTAGCGGGATGGGTCCCCGCACCTCGGCGCCCGTGCGCTTCGCCGTGTTGACGATCTCCTTGGTCGACGCATCGAGAATACGGTGGTCGAAGGCCTTGAGCCTGATTCTTATGTTTTGGCTTTGCATCTCGATGGTCCTTGAACGTCGAAGAGCGCGCTGCCTTAGACAGCGCGCTCGTCCTTTATTCGATGATCGCCGCCACCACGCCGGCGCCGACCGTGCGGCCGCCTTCGCGAATGGCGAAACGAAGCTTTTCCTCCATGGCGATCGGCACGATCAGCTCGACCGTCATGGCGATATTGTCGCCCGGCATCACCATCTCGGTGCCCTCCGGCAGGTGCACCACGCCGGTCACGTCGGTGGTGCGGAAGTAGAACTGCGGACGGTAATTGCCGAAGAACGGGGTATGACGGCCGCCCTCCTCCTTGGTGAGGATGTAGGCCTCTGCCTTGAACTTGGTGTGCGGCTTGACCGAGCCTGGCTTGGCCAGCACCTGGCCGCGCTCCACGCCCTCGCGATCCACGCCGCGCAACAGGCAGCCGACATTGTCGCCGGCCTCGCCCTGGTCGAGCAGCTTGCGGAACATTTCGACGCCGGTCACCACGGTCTTGGTCGTCGGCCTGATGCCGATGATCTCGACTTCTTCGCCAACCTTGACCACGCCGCGCTCGATACGGCCGGTCACCACGGTGCCGCGGCCCGAGATCGAGAACACATCTTCGATCGGCATGAGGAACGGCTTGTCCTTGGGACGGTCGGGCTGTGGAATGTAGGCATCGACCGCATCCATCAGGGCGCCGATCGAATTCTTGCCAATCTCGTCGTCACGGCCTTCAAGCGCGGCCAGCGCCGAGCCTTTGACGATCGGGATCTCGTCGCCCGGGAACTCGTATTTGGACAGGAGCTCGCGTACCTCGAGCTCGACCAGGTCGAGCAACTCAGGGTCGTCCACCATATCCGTCTTGTTGAGGTAGACGACGAGCGCCGGCACGCCGACCTGGCGCGCAAGCAGGATGTGCTCGCGGGTCTGCGGCATCGGGCCGTCGGCGGCCGACACCACCAGGATGGCGCCGTCCATCTGCGCGGCGCCCGTGATCATGTTCTTCACGTAGTCGGCATGGCCAGGACAATCGACATGGGCATAGTGCCGCTTACCGGTCTCGTACTCCACATGCGCGGTGGAGATGGTGATGCCCCGCGCCTTCTCCTCCGGCGCCTTGTCGATCTCGTCATA
>DATFVP010000014.1:0-5178 GCA_035260285.1 Methyloceanibacter sp. | reverse complement strand
GCACCTGCGCCGCCGCCGACCGCACCGGGCATGCCATGCTGCACACCATGTACGGCCAGGCGCTGCGCCACTCGGCCGAGTTCTTCATCGAATATTTCGTCATCGATCTGATCATGGACGATGAGGGGCGCTGCCGCGGCGCTGTGGCGCTCTCCATGCAGGACGGCATGCTGCACCGCTTCCGCGCCCATCATGTGATCCTCGCCACCGGCGGCTATGGCCGCGCCTATTTCTCCTGCACCTCGGCGCATATCTGTACCGGCGACGGTAACGCCATGGTCTTACGCGCCGGACTCCCGCTCCAGGACATGGAGTTTGTGCAGTTCCATCCGACCGGCGTCTATGGCGCCGGCGTGCTCATCACCGAAGGCGCGCGGGGCGAGGGCGGCTTCCTCACCAATTCCGAAGGCGAGCGCTTCATGGAGCGCTATGCGCCCAACGCCAAGGATCTCGCCTCGCGCGACGTCGTCTCGCGCGCCATCACCATCGAGATCCGCGAAGGCCGTGGCACCGGCCCCGACAAGGATCACATGCATTTGCATCTCAGCCATCTCGACGAGGCTCTGCTGGCGGAACGGTTGCCTGGCATCACCGAGTCGGCGCGCATCTTCGCCGGTGTCGACCTTACCCGCGAGCCGATCCCGATCATCCCGACGGCGCACTACAATATGGGCGGCATACCGACCAATCTGCATGGCGAGGTGGTGCGCCCGCGGAACGGCGATCCTGATGCGACCGTGCCGGGACTGTTCGCCGTCGGCGAAGCGGCTTGCGCCTCGGTGCATGGCGCAAACCGGCTCGGCTCAAACTCGCTGATCGATCTTGTGGTGTTCGGACGGGCGGCGGCGCGCCGCTCGGCCGAGACCATCAAACGCGACAGCGCCATGCCCGAGCTGCCTAAGGGCGCCGGCGAAGAGGCGATCGCGCGGCTCGACCGCTTCCGCTACGCGAGTGGCAGCATGCCGACCGCGGCGCTGCGCTTGAAGATGCAGAAGGCCATGCAGACCGATTGCGCCGTGTTTCGCACCGCCGAGGTGATGCAGCAAGGGGTGCGCAAGATCCACGACGTGTGGAAGGAAAGTGACGACATTCGCGTCGCCGACCGCTCGCTGATCTGGAACACCGACCTGATCGAGACGCTGGAATTCGACAATCTGATCTCGCAAGCCGCTGTGACCGTGGCGGGAGCTCTGGCGCGGCAGGAGAGCCGCGGGGCGCATGCGCGCGAGGACTTTCCCAAGCGCGACGACGCGAACTGGATGAAGCACACTTTGTCCTGGGCTGACTACGGAACGCGCGGCGTCCGCCTCGACTACCGCCCGGTGCATAGCTACACGCTCTCCAACGAGATCGCCTATATCGAGCCGAAAGAGCGGGTGTATTGACAATGGCTGCAGCGGCGCTTCGCTCGGCCGGCTATTTAGGCAAATCGCTCCCCGAAAAGCTCGGATTCAAGGCCGGTATGAAGGCGGCCTTCATCGCACTTCCGGCAGAGCTTAGGTCACTCGCCGAATGTGTCCCGTTCGCCAAGCTCGTTCAGGCGGACAGTTGGGATACGAAACTTCCGGCCAAGACGTTGGACGCGATCCATGCTTTTCACAACAAGCCGCGCCGAGCTCGCTGCCAATCTGATCAAACTGCAGGGGGCCCTGAAGCCCGACGGCATGATCTGGGTGTCCTGTCCGAAGAACGCGGCGAAAGTTCCGACCGATGTCACCGAATGTTGTTCGCGGTAGGGCACTTGCGCTCGATCTCGTCGATGTCAAGGTAGCGGCCATCGACGACGTCTGGTCAGGACTGAAGCTCTTCATCCGATAGGACAGGCGCTAGAAGCCGCCTAGCTTAGCATCTTTCCGAGCACGGACTTCACACCTTCGAAATCGTAAGGCTTGCGCAGGATCAGCGCGTCCTTGAACCCTTGGCCCTCATCCAAGGCACCGTCTCCCGCGGCGGAGGCGACAGGCACGCCGCGCGAGCGAAGCGCGTTGGCAAGCGGAAAGCAGGTATCGCCGGCAAGGTTCACGTCGAAGATCGCGCCGTCAAGCTGCCCAACGGCGAGCGCCGGCCAGTCCGCAACCGTGCGGGCCAGGCCCACGACCCCGCAGCCGAGCTCGCCGAGCCTATCCTCAACCAGCATTGAGATGAGCCGTTCGTCGTCGACGACGGGGATGCGCGGCACAACAGCCTCCACAAAAATGCTTGCTTGGAATTGGCCTCGAGCGCCTGCTGGACAAAATCCCGCGCTTCAAACTACAACCGTCTGACATGGTTCAATTCACGCTTCCCAAGAACTCCAAGGTCCAACTCGGCAAGGCCTGGAATCCGCCGCCAGAGGGCGCGGAGGTCGGGCGTTGGCGCGAGTACCGCATCTACCGGTTCGATCCCGACAAAGCTGAGAACCCGCGGCTCGACACCTATTGGGTGGACATGAAGGATTGCGGGCCGATGGTTCTCGACGCGCTCATCTGGATCAAGAACAATATCGATCCAACCCTCACCTTCCGCCGCTCCTGCCGCGAGGGCGTGTGCGGCTCATGCTCGATGAATATCGGCGGCACCAATACGCTCGCCTGCACGCTTCATGCCGACGACGCCCCCGAGCGGATATCGATCTATCCGCTGCCGCATCTGCCGGTGATCAAGGACCTCGTGCCCGACCTTACCCATTTCTATGCCCAACACCGCTCGATCGAGCCTTGGCTCAAGACCGACACGCCGACGCCGCAGAAAGAATGGCGGCAGAGCCGGGAGGATCGTGCCAAGCTCGACGGGCTTTATGAGTGCATACTGTGCGCCTGCTGCTCAACGGCTTGCCCGTCTTATTGGTGGAACGGCGAGCGCTATCTCGGCCCGGCCATCCTGTTGCAGGCTGACCGCTGGGTCGAGGACAGCCGCGATGAGCGGACCGGCGAGAGGCTCGACGAACTCGAAGACCCCTTCAGGCTCTATCGCTGCCACACCATCCTAAACTGCACCAAGGCCTGCCCAAAGGGTCTCAATCCGGCGGCGGCTATCTCCTCGCTGAAGCGGCAGATGGTGGAGCGCGGCGAGTGATAGACCATATCGGGCTGCACGTGCGCGACGTCGCCCGCGCCACCGAGTTTTATCTGAAGGCGCTCAGCCCCCTCGGCTACGGCATCGTTATGCAGGTATCGGCGGAGGAGAGGGGCGGCCAGGGCGGGGCGGTCGGCTTCGGCGCCGGTCAGAAGCCGTCCTTCTGGATCGCCGAGGGCGAGCCCAAGAGTGGGCCGATGCATGTGGCCTTCGTCGCGCCATCCCGCGCAGCGGTCGATGCCTTTTATGCCGCGGCGATGAAGGCCGGCGGCAAAGACAATGGTCCACCCGGGCTTAGGCCTGAATACCACGCCAATTATTATGGGGGCTTCGTGTTCGATCCAGACGGCAACAACGCCGAGGCGGTGTGTCACCTGCCGGAATAAAACGCCTGGATCAGCCGCCTCGGCAATTCGGCAGCGCGAAAGAGCAGGGCTTTGGCTGCTCGACCGGGACCTTCTCGTGGGTCGTGGGGTCGGTCTTCGTCTCATAGGGACTGGCGGCGAGGCGAGGCGCGAAGGTCACGCGGGAGAGGCGTCCTCCCTCGAACACAAGGCTCGCGTTGCAGTCGTAATCCTTGTCGGACTTCTTCTTGCCGAACGGGTTGGTTTGCTTCGACTCGTCCTTCTTCGGCGCCGCCTGCGGTACCGGCCCGGCGCCAGAGTAATGATAGACGAGCGTCTCGCCGGTGTCGGTATTGTAGCGCCCTGCGGGCGTGCCGGCGCAGGCGATGATCTGCTCCTTGGTCATGCCGACATAGGGCTTGGCAGGGTCAGGCAGGAAGGTGCGCTCGAAGGTCGCCTTGGGCGACTGGCAGCTGCTGACACCGAGCCCGGCGGCCAAAATCGCCAGCAGTAGTCTCGCCGTGCACATGCGTCCCCGCTTTTCCCCTCCCCACCCGTCGATGGGCGCAGAATGCGCGCAAAAAGTGGCAAATGGATTGATTCCCTCCCTCTTCCAATGGATTGCCGGGTCGAGCCCGGCAAAGACGAGCATGGGAGGTGCTGGTATTCGCCGCGCCTACATCGCGGCGACGAAATCCCAGAGCAGCTTGACGTTGAGGGTGATGACGGTGACGGCGATCAGCACGGCAAGCGCGGTCACCCAGCGCGGCGCCACCAGCGCCCCCATCTTGCTCCTGTCGGCGGTGAACATGACAAGCGGCACGATGGCGAAAGGAAGCTGCAGGCTCAAGATCACCTGGGATAGGATCAGGAGCTTCGCCGTTCCCGCCGCGCCATACCAGATGGTGACGATGGCTGCGGGGATGATGGCGATGGAGCGCGTCACCAGCCTCCGCATCCAGGGCGGCAAGCGGATGTCGAGGAAGCCCTCCATCACGATCTGCCCGGAGAGCGTGGCGGTCACCGTCGAGTTCAGCCCGCAACAGAGAAGTGCAATGGCGAACAGCGTCGGCGCGATGGCCGATCCGAGCAGAGGCGCCAGGAAGGCATGCACCTGATCGAGTTCGGCCACGTTGGTCTGGCCGGTCTGATGGAAGGTGGCGGCGGCGAGGATCAGGATCGAGGCGTTAATGGTCAGCGCGAACATCAGCGCGATGGTCGAATCGATGGTGGCGAGCGTGATCGCCTCGCGCTTCTCCGGCACGGTCTTGCCATAGGCGCGCGTCTGCACGATGCCCGAATGGAGATAGAGGTTATGCGGCATCACTGTGGCGCCGAGAATGCCGAGCGAGAGATAGAGCATCTCGGGATTCTTCACGATGTCGATTGTCGGGGCGAAGCCGCGGATCACCTGGCCCCAGTCGGGGTCGGCCATAGCGATCTGCAGGCCGAAACACACGGCGATGACGCCAAGCATGGTGACGATGAAGGCCTCGATCCAGCGGAAGCCGAGGCGCTGCATCCACAAGATGAGAAAGACGTCGAGCGCGGTGAGGATGACGCCGATCTCGAGCGGAATGCCGAACAAGAGATTGAGGCCGATGGCCGTGCCGATCACCTCGGCCAAGTCGGTGGCGCAGATGGCGAGCTCTGCCGCGGCCCATAGCGGGTAAGACACGAAGCGCGGGAAGGCGTCGCGGCAAGCTTGAGCGAGATCGCGGCCAGAGGCGACACCGAGACGCGCGCAAAGCGCCTGCAGGATGATCGCCATGATGTTGGA
>DATFVP010000013.1:0-2425 GCA_035260285.1 Methyloceanibacter sp. | reverse complement strand
GGTGAGGCGGAAGGAGTTGCGGAAGCGTTCGGCGTCATCGCTCGTGGCGTGGCCCCTTGGACCTGCGGAGACCAGCATGAAGATGCGGTCACCGGCCGGCACGATGCTCACCAGATGATTGACCTTCCCCTTGCCGTCGTCGGTGATCGCCTCAAATCCTTGCCGCCCAGCGATGGTCGCCGGCCCACGCTTGCGAACCTTCGACTCGCTGTCCTTGGCATAGGCCGACACCATCTTGACGTAGAGGGCTTCTTCCGGCGGGTTCGGTGCCTTGCCGGCGGGATACTCGAGCACCACCAGGCGGTAGACCGTGTCGTCGCCTTGATAGGCCTCGAAGCTGTAGCGAATGAGCGGGTTTTGGCCGACGACGGCGGCGCTGGTCGCTTTCGGCGTGCTCGGGAAGGCGATCTCGAATCCGCGCTCCGGCGATTTGAATTGCGGCCAAGGCTGCGCTTCCTGCCCGACTTGCGGTTCGGTTTTTGCCTCTTGGGCAAAGGCGCTCGTTTGCGTGATGGCGACCGCCGCAATCAGCGCTGCAGCGACAAACAGACTCCGCATCGGCATTCGGCCCTCGTTACCCATGACCCGATTCGGGCATTTTACCGGATCGCAGCGTCCGCTTCACCTGCCCACGCGACTTTAGAGTTAGGACGCCGCTTTCATCACCCGCTCATACATGCCCTTCGCGTCCTGCTTAAGGGCCTCGCGGGAGTCGGGCCTGAGGTAGAGCATGTGGCCGCCGGCATAGGTCTCGACCTTGATCGGGGCCGCGCGCGGTAACGACGGCAATTGGCTTACGAGAAAGCTCGACGCGAGGTAAGGGGTGATGAGGTCGGTGTAGCCGGTCGCGATCAGCACCTCGAGCGCTGGATTGGCGGAACGCGCCTCCTGTACTTGGTCGATTACGCCGGCATAGCCCTGATGCGTCGGGCTCGTGCCGAAGTCCCATTTCGTACGGGCATCGCGGTTGAGCAGCCGGTAGCTCGCATCGGTCTTATAACCGAGCTCGCTTCCGGCGTATTGCACGAAGGCCGCGGTCCACAGTGGCACCGTGGCGTCGAGCACCGGGTCGGGGCCGTTCGCCCAGCTGCTGGTCGGATTAGGATCAGGCGCGCTCACGCTGCCGTCGTAACGGCTCAGTACCTGGGAGTTGGTGCGGTCGAACTCCTTGATGAAGAACGAGGGAGGGATGCGGGCTTGGCGCCGCTCGACGACATCGAGTGGCAGGCCGGTCAGACGAGACACGGTTCCACTCGCGGCCTTGCCGCCGGCTTCGGCGCCCGAGGCGAGCTCGACTAGGTAATCTGACAGGGCATAGGTCTCGGCCTCCTTGAGGCCTGAGGCGAGGGCAGCGCGCGTGGTCACGCCCTTGCTCTCGAGATTGACCGCGGCAAGGGAGGGAAGCCCAAGCGCCCAGGAGAGCGGGTCGTAGTCCTCGCCGTAGAGGAGTGAGAATTCGAGCACGGGCGAGATCAAGATGATGCCGCTCGGCGAATTCGCGCCGCTCTTTTGCAGCGCACGGGCGAGCGAGCCCGCGCGGAATCCGCCGTAGCTCTCGCCCATAATAAAGACCGGCGACAGCATGCGCGCCGACTTGATCAAATAGAGACGAACAAAGTTGGTAAGAGCGTCGGTGTCTTGCTCGACGCCCCAAAATTTTTCCTCGTTCTTCGTCTCGCCGGCACGGCTGTAGCCGGTGCCCACGGGATCGACAAAGACGAGATCGGTCATGTCGAGCCAGGTGCTCGGATTGTCGGTGAGGGAGGGTGGGGGGCCTTGCAGCTCTCCCTTGGCGTCGACCTCGACCGCGCGCGGGCCGATGCCGCCGAGATGCAGATAGGCCGCGGCGGCACCTGGTCCGCCGTTGAACACGAACGTGATGGGGCGCTTGGCGTTCTTCGGCTCGCGTGTGTAAGCCACGTAGAAGATGTCGGCCGCGTTCTTGCCGTCGGCGCCGGGGAGGGGAATGGTCCCGGCTTCCGCCGTGTAGTCGAGCGGAACGCCTGCGACCTTGATGGTGTGGTGCGTGATGGAGGTAGGCGGCAGAAGCGGGGCAGCGGCCTTTTCCGCATCGGGGCTGTCGGCTGATTTGCTTTTGGGGACTTTTGCGTCGCTGGTGTGCTCATGCGCGACCGGCGGGTGGCCCTCGGGCAGGTCTTGGGCAAAGCCGGCGATGGGAAAGGCGAGCAGTGCGAGGAATGTGGCGAGTTGAAAATAGCGAGAAAGGCAGGCCGGGGACTGGATCACGCGGTATCCTTAGGTTAAAGGCAGCCTCAAGCCATTGGGCTTTGAGCCATGATGGCGACACTTAAGCAGTAGAGGTGGCGCACTCAAGGCACAAATGGACGCCGATCTGCCTATTGGCAGATGATCGTGCGCACGTCGCAGGCTCGCTGTTCGAGGCAGATCTTGAATTGCGTGCAGC
>DATFVP010000012.1:0-5573 GCA_035260285.1 Methyloceanibacter sp. | reverse complement strand
GTCCACCCTGGCGCCGGCATCCTCGAGAAGCTTGATCGCGGCAAAGCCAACGCTGGGCCTGAACAAATCCACGAGGCAAGTGACGAACAGCCCCACATGAGGCCGCTTCTCGGCTGCTTCCGTCGTCATTTTCGTCCCGATGGTTAAGGCCGGGGGGCCGGGGTGGCTGGCAGGAGAGGGATGCCCCGATGTAGCATCGGCGCTCTAGCGTAAGAAGTCCGAAGTCGGCCAGACCAGAACCAGGAGGGGGTAGTGCCGAGGACCAGGGCGGCCTTAGGCTTGGGGGCCGCCTTGCTCGTTGCCTTGCCCGCCGGAGCCGGCCTTCCGGCCGAGCCCTTGCGCCTGGTGATGCCCGTCGTCTACGGCACCCATCTGCCTGGCTTGGCGAGCCCGCTTCGCGGCTTGCCAAGCTTGTCAAGCAACTCTCCGGCGGCGCTATCGAGCTCGACCTGAAAGAGCCCGGCGACGGCACGGAGCCGCAAGAGATCCTCGACAAGGTCTCGCGCGGGCAGGTCGATTTCGGCTTCTCGACGGCGAATATCTGGGCCGCGAAGGTCCCTGCTGCGGCACTGTTCGGCGGCTTTCCGTTTGGCCCGGACGCCAAGGGCTATGTCGAATGGTTCTTCGCCGGCAACGGACGCGTGCTTTACCAGGAGGCTGAGGAAGAAGGCAGCCGCGATCCCTTCTTCAAAAAAGTATTTGACGATCTCGAGAAATTCCGAGCCGGGCAGCCAAACGCCGAGCCGTCATCTGCCTCGTCGGCACCGTGAGCGCGAGGGTGCGCCCGCAGCTGCTTGACCGGTCGCGGGCGGGCTTGATGCGATCTGCCGCGCTATTTGTTCGTCGCTAGATAGGCGATGATGTCGGCCCGGGTCCCGGCGTCAGGAACGCCCTGGAACGCGAGCGCCATCATCGAATCAGGGATCATGGCTTTGGGGTTGGTGATCCACTTGTCGATATTTTCTTCGGTCCAAACGAAACCTTCTTCGCCGAGCTTCTTCATGCCGGCCGAGTAGGTGGGGTAGTCGGCGATGCTGGCGGCCTTTCGCCCGACGATTCCGTTCAGCTCGGGCCCGACCAGGTTCTTGGCGCCCGGACCGATTTGGTGACAGGTCGCACACAGCGCGGTCGTGAAGTCTGCCTTGCCCTTCTCGGCGTCCCCAGCCGCGAAGGCCGACCCGCCCACCACGATAAGCGCCGCCGCAACGACTGCTACACGCACTACCTTCCTCATTCTCAATCCTCCCTTAGACTGGGCCTTGGCAGGGGTCTTGGCGCCCCGTTGGACGTTGACCCCCAGAGTCTGCTAGCCCTCGATGGACGGGAAAACTGTAACAGAAGCCAGCAATTGTCGCGAAGCCACGAAATGCGGCATGATAACCGGGCAAATACTTGAGCAGTTCCCAGGGGTTCGGGGCATATTGCAGGGGCGCGGTCCCCATGCGAAACAAAGGTGGCGCTAAAGGGGGACCAAATCCAAGTGCGGTTGGACGGGCCACGCGTCCCCTGGAGCCACCATGTCTCTACTCACCTTGCCGAAGCCCGACGAGACGATCCTTCGCCGCCGTGACGAGATCATCCGGCAGCTCAAGAAGCTCGTGCCCGATGCGGTGCTGATCACCGATGCCGAGGGCCGCCGCACCTTCGAGACCGATGCGTTCACCGCCTATCGCTGCATGCCGCTCGCCGTGGTTCTCCCCGGCAGCACCGACGAGGTGAGCGCGATCCTGCGCTATTCCCACGGCAACAACATCAAGGTGGTGCCGCGCGGCGCCGGCACCTCGCTCTCGGGCGGCGCGCTGCCGCTCGAAGACTCCATCGTAATCGGCATCAGCCGCATGACGCGCGTGCTTTCCATCAACGAGGCGAACCGCGCGGCCCGCGTCGAGGCCGGCATCACCAACATCGCCATCACCAACGCCGCAGCCGTGCACGGCTATTTCTATGCGCCTGACCCGTCGAGCCAGCTCGCCTGCACGCTTGCCGGCAACATAGCCATGAACTCAGGCGGCGCCCATTGCCTGAAATACGGCGTCACCACCAACAACCTTCTCAGCGTGCGCATGGTGCTGATGAACGGCGACGTCATCGACATCGGCGGCGACTATCTCGATGCCCCTGGCTACGACTTCCTTGGGCTGATCACCGGCTCCGAGGGACAGTTCGGCGTGGTCACCGAGGCGACCGTGCGCCTCCTGAAAGCGCCTGAAGGTGCCCGGCCCATGCTGCTCGGCTTCGATTCCTCGGAAGCCGCCGGCGCTTGTGTCGCCGGCATCATCGCCGCCGGCATCGTGCCGGTGGCCATCGAGTTCATGGACAAGCCTGCGATCGAGGTGTGCGAGAATTTCGCCGGCGCCGGCTACCCGCTCGACGTCGAGGCCATGCTGATCGTCGAGGTTGAAGGCTCAAACGACGAGATCGACGCCCTGCTTGGAACCATTGCCGAGATCACCGAACCCTTTGCCCCCCGCGTGGTGCGGGTGAGCAAGAGCGCCGAGGAGAGCGTGTCGATCTGGAAGGGGCGGAAGGCTGCCTTCGGCGCCATCGGCCAATTGTCCGACTATTTCTGCATGGACGGCGTGATCCCGCTTTCCAAGCTCCCAGAGGCCTTGACCGAGGTTGGCGAGATCTGCCGCCGCCACAGATTCCGCGTGGTCAACATCTTCCATGCCGGCGACGGCAATTTGCATCCTTTGATCCTCTACAACGCCAACGACCGGGCCGAGCTTGAGCGCGCCGAGATGTGCGGTGCTGAGATCCTCAAGCTTTGCGTCAAGCTCGGCGGCTGCCTCACCGGAGAGCATGGCGTCGGCATCGAGAAGCGCGAGCTGATGCGAGTACAGTTCACCGCGGCCGACATCGCCCAGCAGATGCGCGTGAAGGGGGTGTTCGATCCCGACTGGCTGCTCAACCCCGCCAAGGTCTTTCCGCTCGAAGGGCGAGAGCGCCAGTGACCGGGAACCTGCGCCTCGGCTTCCACGCGCCGGCCACCTCGCGCGAGATCTCCGACCTGGTCGCCGAGGCGGCGCAAGCCAAAATTCCGCTGGAGGTGAGGGGGCGCGGCTCCAAATACGAGGTCGGGCGTTTCATGCAGTCCGGCTCGGTGGTCAGCACCGAGAATCTCGTCGGCATATCGCTTTACGAGCCGAGCGAGCTCGTGCTATCGGCGGCGGCAGGAACCCCTCTCGACGACATCCGCAACATTCTCGCCGAGCATGGCCAGCAGCTCGCCTTCGAGCCGATCGATCTCGGGCCGGCGCTCGGGACGCATTCCGGACAGTCATCGATCGGTGGGGTGTTCGCCACCAACCTCTCAGGCAGCCGCCGCATTCAGATTGGCGCCGCGCGCGATCATCTGCTCGGGGTCGCTTGCATCAACGGCTGGGGCGAGCCGTTCAAGTCGGGCGGCCGGGTCATGAAGAACGTCACCGGCTACGATCTGTGCAAGGCGATGGCCGGCTCATGGGGCACGCTTGCGGTGATGACCGAGGTCACCATGAAGGTGCTCCCGCAGCCTGCCGAAGCCCGCACGCTGCTCTGCTTCGGCCTGCCTGACCAGACCGCCGTCGACGTGATGACGCTTTGCCTCGGCACGCCGTTCGAGGTCTCTGGCACCGTGCATCTGCAAGCCCCGCTGGCCGCCAAGCTGTCAGACCCTGACATCGCAAGGAGCGGCGCTGCGGTCACCGCCATCAGGGTGGAGAATTTTCCGAGCGCCGCGCGCTACCGCGTCGGGCGGCTGAAGGATCGGCTCGCAGCCTATTCGCCTGCGGTCGAGCTCGACAATGCGCGGAGCAGGGCCTTCTGGGAGGAGATCAGGACGTTGCGCGCCTTTGCCGGTTCGGACCGTCCGCTTTGGCGCATCTCCGCCATCCCATCGCGCGCCGCCAAGCTCGTAGCCATCGTCGCCCGCACCCTTGAAATCCGCGTCGCCTATGATTGGTCCGGCGGGCTGATCTGGCTCGAGACACCGCCGACCTCCGACGCAGGCACCGTCGAGATCCGCCGCGCCATCGCCGAATTTGGCGGTCATGCCACGCTGATCCGCGCCGAGCGGGCGACGCGGGCAAGCGTCGAGGTGTTCCAGCCGCTCGACCCGCCGCTCGCGGCCTTGACCGCTAAGCTGAAAGCAGCCTTCGATCCAGCCGGCATTCTCAATCCAGGCCGCATGTATCCCGGAGTCTAGGCGCCCACATGCACACCAATTTCTCCCAGGCGCAGCTGCAGGACCCGACCATCGCCCGCGCCGATGCCATGCTGAAGCGCTGCGTCCATTGCGGCTTCTGCACCGCAACCTGCCCGACCTATGTGCTGCTTGGCGATGAGCGCGATTCTCCGCGCGGCCGCATCTATCTGATCAAGGAGATGTTCGAGCAGGGCGCCATCACCGCGCCGGTCACCCACCATATCGACCGGTGTCTGTCGTGCCTCTCCTGTATGACCACCTGCCCGAGCGGGGTGGACTACATGCATCTCGTCGATCTCGCGCGGGTCCGCATCGAGCAAAAGGGACGCTCGCCGGGACAGCGCGCCACGCGCTGGCTTCTTGCCAAGGTGCTGCCGAGCCCGGGCCGCTTCCGCATCGCCTTGTTGTTCGGCTGGCTTGCCCGCCCGTTCCGCGGGCTCATATCGGCGCTCGGCATGAAGACCGGCGCCGCCGCCTTGTCGCTCGTGCCAGCGCGGTTGCCGCCTCTGAGAACGCCCAAGCCCGAGCCGGTGGTCCGTCCCACTGGAGAGCCGGTCAAGCGCGTGGCGCTCCTGCTCGGCTGCGTGCAGGAGGTGTTGCAGCCTTCCATCAACCAAGCCGCGATCAGGCTTCTCAAGCGCCACGGCGTCGAGGTGATGATGCCGAGCGGGGAGGCCTGCTGCGGCGCGCTGCAGCACCACCTCGGCCGCGAGACCGAGACGCAAAAAGCGGCGCGGCGCAACGTCGATGCCTGGTCGAGCGCGCTCCGCGAAGGCCGCCTCGACGCCATTCTCACCACCGCTTCGGGCTGCGGCACCATGGTCAAGGATTACGGCCATCTGCTCGCCCGCGACCGCGGCTATGCCGAGCGCGCCACCGAGATGTCGAGGCTTACCCGTGACGTCACCGAGTTCATCTATGAGCTTGGGCTGCTCCCGCCGCTCGCCTGGACCAGCCTCCGCGTCGCCTATCACGCGGCCTGCTCGCTCGAGCACGGCCAGCAGGTCGGCAACGAGCCCCGCGCGCTGCTCTCGCAGGCCGGCTATACCGTGTTCGACGTGCCCGAGAGCCATATCTGCTGCGGCTCTGCCGGAACCTACAATCTTCTGCAGCCGGAGCTTGCCGGCCAATTGCGCGAGCGAAAGCTCAAGAACATCGCGAGCGTGAGGCCTGACCTCATCGCCACCGGCAACATCGGCTGCATCACCCAGCTGGAGCGCGGCAGCCAGGTCCCGGTGGTGCACACCATTGAGCTGCTCGACTGGGCGACCGGCGGCCCATGCCCGAAGTCGCTGGAGAAGCTCAAGGACAAGGTGCACCCGATCGAGAGTCTGATGGAACTCGCCGGCCCCCGGTAACGGCTAGCGGTCCAACTGTCACGACGCAC
>DATFVP010000011.1:0-8494 GCA_035260285.1 Methyloceanibacter sp. | reverse complement strand
CCAAGACCTCGCCTCCTCGTGGCGCGGCATGGTGCGCTCGACCAGGTTCCAGAATCGCGGCCCGTGATTCATGTGCCCGAGATGGGCGACCTCGTGCGCGGCGAGATAATCGAGCACGAAGGGCGGTGCGAGCACGAGCCTCCAGGAGAACGACAAGGCACCAGTGGTCGAGCACGATCCCCAGCGCGTGGTCTGGTCGCGCACGAAGATGCGCGAAGGGCTGAGACCGAGCCGGTTTGCATGCACGTCGACACGTGCCTTGAGATCCTGATGCGCCTGCCGCTTCAGCCAGTCGAGCATGCGCCGCGGCGCGTGCTCTGGCTCGCCGGCGACGACGAGGCGCGGCAATCTGCGGATCGGCAGCCTTGCCCCTTGCGGCCAGGCTGGTGCCACCTTGGCGTCCTCGGCAGCTTCCATCCACACCACGCCGCGGCGGCGCACCGCGCCGGCAAAACGGACCTGATGGGCGAAGCCGCGCAATGGCACGATGGCGCCGTGGGTGAATGGCACCGGCTCGGAGAGTCCGGCGACGCGCTCTTTCAGCCAATCGAGATGGCGCGACAGGAATTCGTCGGCCTCGGCGAAGCTCGAATAGACCGGCATGGTGAGAATGGCCCCGCGCCGGGCTTCGCTGACCTGCAGACTGAACCGCCGCGCGCGTAGGCTGCGGCGCAACAAGAGGGGAAGACCCAGCCCCTTAACCTTAACTTCGATGGTTTCCCCGTTACCGGGCCTCAGCCGCCTAAGCATGACTCATACGCTCCCTGCGCCGACCGATTTGAGACTCGATTCGGCGAAGCTACGATAGCACAGGCGTCAAGAAAGACGGTGCCTAAGCTTTAGGACTTTCGGCTGAACGAGCGCGCCAGCAGCCCTCTACGCCTCTGATTGGCAGCGATGAAGCTATTGATTTTAGGCACGATTTCGGCACGGAAGCGAGACCCGTTGAACACGCCATAGTGACCGGCACCGGGCTGCAGGTGATGTTGCCGCATGAAGCTCGGAAGGTTAGTGCAGAGATTATGTGCAGCGAAGGTCTGGCCGATTCCCGAGATGTCGTCCTTCTCGCCTTCAGCTGTCATGAGCGCCACACGGCGGACGGCCTCAGGGTCGACCCTGCGGTTGCGATGGACCATCTTTCCCGTTGGCAGAGCATAACGCAGGAAGACTGTGTCGATGGTCTGCAAGTAGTACTCGGCAGTGAGATCCATGACGGCAAGAAACTCGTCGTAGAACTCGCGATGCTTGTCGGCCGAGTCGCCGTCGCCTCTGATCAGATTATGGAACAGCTCGCGGTGGGCCGTAATGTGGCGGTCGAGATTCATGCCCATGAACCCGCTCAACTGCAGAAAGCCAGGATAAACGTGACGCATCATGCCTTTATGCGGCCACGGAACTTGAGTGATGACGTTTCGCTCGAACCATTCGAGGCTGCGCCCGTCGGCGAAACGGTTCACCGCGGTGGGGTTCACGCGCGCATCGATGGGGCCAGCCATGAGGATCATGGAACGGGGCACTGAGCGGTCCCGCTCAGCCTCGAGCAGCGATACGGCGGCGAACACCGGCACGGTCGGCTGGCAGACCGCCATCACATGCACACCTCCTTGGAAATACCTTATGAACTCAATGACATAGTCAATGTAATCATCGAGGTCGAAGGGGCCTGCGGACCGTGGCACGCGGCGTGCGTCCCGCCACTCGGTGATGTAGACCTCGTGATGGGGAAGCATGTCCCGCACGGTGCCGCGCAACAGCGTAGGGAAGTGGCCGGCCATGGGCGCCACGATCAAGAGCTTGGAGTCCTTGCGGCGTCGCGCAAGGGGGAGGTCTCGCTCGAAATAGACGAGATTGCAGAATGGCTTAGCAATGATCCGGCGCCGCCGTACCGCGACCTCCAGGCCATCCACATCGGTGGTGGGGATGTCCCAGGTAGGCTTCCGATACCGCCGCGTGGTCCGCTCGAACAACTCGAGCGCCGCGGCAGCGCCACGGCCGAGCACGGTGTGAGAGGCCGGGTTCAGCGGATTGCGGAACAAGAGCCGGTAAGCTTCCGCCGCCGCCCGCGCAGGGCTCAGCGCAGCCTGATTGAGCTCGTACAAATGGTAAAGCATGGATCGACCTCCTGCTCCTCCTGGGGTGCAGCAATTCATGCTGCATCGCAAACTGAAATGGTGATTCTATGTTGCGCCGCAATGACAAAAGGGCCACAGCGCGGCGATAGGGCGCGCCTAGAGCGATTTTCCCAGCTTTTCAGCCATTTGGTCGGCGCTAAGACCATAGGAAAAGTGCGTCACATAGCGGCCTTCGGGGTCCATGAGATAGACCAGAGCCGAGTGATCGACACTGTAATCGCCCGTTGACTCGTTATTCTCAACCTTAGAATAAGCTACGCGATAGGCCTTAGCCGCCGCGGCGATCGCCTGAGGTGAGCCTGTCAACCCAACGAAATTGGGCCCGAAGCTTTTCACGTAGTTCGCCATGGCTTCCGGCGTGTCCCGCTCGGGGTCGAGGGTGATGAAGATGGGAACCACGTTCTTGGCCTTGTCGCCAAGCTGCTCCAGTGCCTGGGCGATCACCTGCAGCTCGGCCGGGCAGATATCCGGGCAATGGGTGAAGCCGAAGAAGATCAGCATGTAACGCCCGCGGAAGTCGCGGTCGGTGACAGGCTTGCCGTCGGCGCCGGTGAGCGAGAACGGCCCGCCGATGAGTGCCGCGCCTGACGATTGGACCGGCTGTGCTCCTTGCGGGGTGGCGAGGAACAGGACGCCGGCGCCGGCAATGGCACCGATGAGGAAGCCGGCCATGACGAAGGCGATGAGGCGGGCGCGCATCTACTCACCAAGCTGCAGCAGCGTGCCGTTGACCCTCGCGCTTTGCAGGAACCAGCGGAAGGCAAGATAGCCAACGGAGAGATAGACAGCATTGAGCCCAAGCGCCCACCACAGCTCGTTCACATCGAACACGTGGTGCAAGAGTATCGAGCGCATGCCCTCGAACACATGGGTCGGCGGCAGCGCGAGCGAAATCGGCTTCAGCCAATCCGGCAACACCGACACCGGGTAATAGACGCAAGAGAGCGGCAGCAGAATGAAGGCGAGCGACCAGGCAAGCTCCTCGGCGCCGAGCCCATAACGCAGGATCACGCCGGCGGAGAGCAGACCGAGCGACCAGCTCGTCAGCACGAGCAGCACGAAGAAGGCGACGAGTGCCCCCCCGAGATCGAGCAGGTTGAAGCCGAAGATGAAATAGGCGGCGCAGGCGACTGGGATCATGCTCACGAAAAGCCTGATCACGCTCCATGCGCTTAAGGCAGCGACCAGCTCGAAAGGATGAAGCGGGCTCGTCAGCAGGTTCCCGAGATTGCGCGACCACATTTCCTCGATGAACGTGGTGGAGAAGCCGATCTTTGAGCGAAACAGGATATCCCAAAGCAGCACGCCGCCGATCAGCACGCCTGCGGCCTGCACCAGCGGGCTCGTGGTGCCGGCGAGATATTTCTGCAGGAAGCCCCAAGTGAGCATCTGCAGGAAGGGCCAATAGACCAGCTCGACCAGCCTGATGCCTGAGCTGCGCAAGAGATACATATAGCGGCGGACGAGCGCGCCGATGCGGCGAAGCGAAGCGCCAAGCCCGAACGGCGGCGCCAGCACAGGCAGCGCACCGGAGGTGTTATGAACGCCGCTCATGACGCTTCCGTCGCTTCCGACACCTCGTTCCTCTCACGACGCGCGCGGCCGCGCACCACGTCGAGGAACACTTCTTCCAGGGTCTCGCGGCCATAAGCCTTGATCAGAGCGCGCGGGGACTCGTCCTCGAGGATGTGGCCTGAGTCGAGCAGGATGACCCGGTCGGCGAGGCGCTCAACCTCGGCCATGTTATGCGAGGCGAACAGGATCGTGGCACGCCGCGTTTGGGCATACTCTTTCAGCTTCTGCCTCACCCAATCGGCGGTGTCAGGGTCGAGCGACGCCGTCGGCTCGTCGAGCAGCAACAGCTCAGGCGCGTTGAGCAGGGCCTTGGCAAGTCCGACCCGCGTCTTCTGCCCTGCGGAGAGCTTGCCGGTGGCGCGGTCGAGCAGCGCCGTTAGCTGCAGATCCTCGGCGAGGAAGGCGATGCGCTCCTCGGCGTTGGCCACGCCGTAGAGGCCGGCATAGACTGTGAGATTCTGCCGCACCGTGAGCCGCATCGGCAGGTCGACATAGGGGCTCTGGAAGTTGAGCCGCTGGGCGGCCTGATAGCGGCTGCGCGCCATGTCGGCGCCGAACACCCTCACCTCGCCCGAGGTCGGCACCACGAGCCCGAGCAGCATGGCGATGGTCGTGGTCTTGCCGGCGCCGTTGCCGCCGAGGAGCGCCACGGTGGTGCGCGGCTTTAACGAAAACGTGATGTGGTTTACCGCGGTGACGGTGCCGTAAACCTTGGTGAGGTCCCTGACTGCGACGGGAACGGTCTCGGCCAGGTCCTGCGTGGTTACTCTTTCATCCATGGCTCAAGCGCCTGCTGCCGCGCTTTGTCCGAATTATGGCCGGGAGGCCCGTGTTAGACTTCAGCTATGAGCACCACGGACATTAGTCAAACGGCAGCGCGCGCCAAGGCCCGCGGGGACCTGCTCCGCCGCGGCGAAAGCCGCCTGCGCTTGCAGACCATCGTGCGCTTGCGCTGGCTCGCCGTGCTCGGTCAGAGCGCCACGGTGGTCGTCGTCTATTGGCTCATGGGCATCGATCTGCCGATCGGCGCCTGCCTTGCCGTGATCTCCCTGTCGGCCTGGCTCAACGTTGCGCTTCGCCTACGCTATCCGGCGAGCCAACGCCTGCCGAACCACTACGCCTTCCTGATGCTCGGCTACGATATTCTTCAGCTCGGCGCGCTGCTTTATTTGACGGGAGGGCTCGAGAACCCCTTCGCCTTTCTGCTCATCGCCCCGGTCACGGTGTCTGCCTCCACTCTGCCGCCGAGAGTGACGGTGGCGCTTGGTGGCCTTGCCATTCTGGTGGCGACGCTGCTTACCGAGTTTCATCTGCCGCTGCCGTGGTTCCACCATTCGCGCTTCCTGCTGCCGCTGCCCTACGTCATGGGCGTGTGGGCGGCGGTGGTGCTGGGCATTCTGTTCATCGGCCTCTACTCCTGGCGCACGGCCGAGGAGGCGCGGCGCATGGCCGAAGCGCTCGCCGCGGCGGAGCTCGTGCTCGCGCGCGAGCAGAAGCTGTCGGCGCTAGACGGCCTCGCGGCCGCCGCCGCACATGGCCTCGGCACGCCGTTGGCGACCATCGCCGTGGTAGCCAAGGAGCTCCTGCGCGACGCCAAGCACAGCGACCCGCATTACGAGGATCTCGTACTGTTGCGCGCGCAAGCCGAGCGCTGCCGCACCATCCTCGGCGAGCTTGCCGGCATGGGCGAGCAGCAGGACATCATCGTCTCGCGCCTTCCCGTGAGCCATCTCATCGAGGAATCGGTGTCGCCGCACAGGCTGGTCGCGGCGCCGATCGAGGTGGAGACCGGGCCGGTGCCCGGCGTGAAGCCCGGTGAACGGAGCGCGCAAGAGCCGGTGATGCAGCGAAATCCCGGCGTGATCTACGGGCTCGGCAACCTTGTGGAGAACGCCATCGACTTCGCCGCGAGCAAGGTCGAGGTCAAGGCGAACTGGTCAGAGGACGAAGTTCAGATCGAGATCGCCGATGACGGCGCAGGCTTCCCGCCGCATGTGCTCGAGCAGCTCGGCGAGCCCTTCGTTACCACCAGGCCTGGCCATGGCGATGGCGGTGAGAACGACGACCACGTCGGCATGGGCCTCGGCTTCTTCATCGCCAAGACGCTGCTCGAGCGCTCAGGAGCCAGGCTTGAGCTTGCCAATCGCTCCTATCCTCCGGGGGGAGCTGTCGTCACCGTGATCTGGCCGCGGTGGAGATTCGAACACACCTCGGAGAGGGTCGAATGGCTGCCTGAGCCCGTGGCTTAAGCGGCGGGAGCCACCCCTGTGACGCCGTGGACGCTTGCGAAAAGGCGAGCGAACACATAACTCTATCGCGGCCTTTTTTGCGGTGGCCGGTGGCCCTCATCAAGACTTCGCTTGTGGCAAGGGCTCCTTGGAGGCTATGGCTCCAAGGACATAGGAGGCTCCAGAATGGAAGCTGCTCAGCAGACTTGGTCCATCCCTCAGGATAATACACTCCTCATCGTCGATGACGACCGCGCCTTCCTCGCGCGGCTCGCGCGCGCCATGGAATCACGCGGTTTCCAGGTCGAGACCGCTCCGAGCGTCGAGGACGGGCTCATTTCACTTCGCCGCAGGCCGCCGGCCTTCGCCGTGGTGGACATGCGCCTCGACGACGGCAGCGGCATCGACGTGATCGCGGCGCTCAAGGATGTACGCCCAGAGGCGCGCGCCGTGGTTCTCACCGGCTACGGCAACATCGCCACCGCCGTCACCGCGGTGAAGCTCGGCGCCGTCGATTATCTCGCTAAGCCCGCCGACGCCGACGATGTCTATCAGGCGCTGGTCGCACCTGGAGATGCCAAGGCACCGCCACCGGAGAATCCGATGTCGGCCGACCGGGTGCGCTGGGAGCACATTCAGCGCGTCTATGAGCTTTGCAACCGCAATGTCTCGGAGACGGCGCGGCGGCTCAACATGCATCGGCGCACGCTGCAAAGAATCCTCGCCAAGCGCGCCCCGAAGTGACGCCTCCGCGTCATCCCGGACAAGCGAAGCGTGATCCGGGACCCAGCGGATAACTCTCGTCCGTCATACTGGCGTAAGCCAGTACCCAGTTTCTGTTGACTGCGCTTCGCGCGCTGGATTCCGGGACGGTTTTGGTCAGATCTCAAACCCGCAGCCTGGGTCGAGGTGAAGCTGAAGCCTGAGCGCAGCGGCGCGGGCAAAACACAGCATCATGGCTTTGCGCCGAGCCGCGCCCAAGCGTTCCTCCATTGGCTCGCGCACGAGATGGGCGCCGTAGCGATCTGCGAGCATCAGCCCCGCGTCATCGGGGATGACCTGACAGGGGAAGTCCCGCGACACGGCGAAATAGAGCCGGTCGCAATGCGGCCGGTACTCGGTCCATTTGCCGTCGGTCTGAAAGTCGAGCAGGCAGGACTTGATCTCCACAATCCAGATGTCGCCGGACGGCGATAGCCCAACCACATCGGCTCGCCTGCCGTTGGACAGCGAAAGCTCGGTCACCACGGAATGTCCGAGCGCGCGAAGAGCCCGGCAGACGCCGCGCTGGATCTCGGCGGCAGCCGCCGACTGACGCCCATCGAAGGCGACCACTGGGTCATAATCCGGCCTGAGGTTGCCGTTGGAGGAATGATTGACCATGAGTCGCACCATCACAGGTTTGTGCATGCTTACCCATTCCGCCTTGTGGAACAAGCTGCTAAATCTGGCGTTAGCAAAGGGCTGTGAGGACTGCTCCGCCTGTCCTGACTGGGCGAATAAGGTTCTGTTCCCAAGGAGAGGATTATGAGCGCGCGTGATGCCGTCCTCCACGACATTCATCAGACTGAGTCAGAATCGCTTTTCCAACGCCTGATCGCCACGCGCCGGCTCTCCTCTGAACTTGCTCTTCCCTTGAGCGACGAGGACCAGGTCGTCCAGGCCAATGACGACGCAAGTCCCACCAAATGGCATCTCGCGCACACCACCTGGTTCTTCGAAGCTTTCGTGCTGAAGGCTTTCCTCGCTGACTACCGGATTTTTGACGAGCGCTTCGAATATTGCTTCAACTCCTATTACGAGAGCGTGGGTGCCCGGCAGCCTCGCGGCAAGCGGGGCGTCCTGACGCGCCCGTCGGCCGACGAGGTGCGCGCCTATCGCGAGCACATCGATGCCGCGCTCGAGCGTCTCTGCGCCACCGGCCTGCACCAGCGGGCGGCTGAGCTGATCGAGCTCGGCATCAATCATGAGCAGCAGCACCAGGAGCTTCTGCTTACCGACATCTTGAGCCTGTTCGCGAGCGAGCCGCTGAAACCGGCTTACGCCCGCGCCACCCCCGGTGTCGCGGTGACGGAGACTGCGCCGCTCGACTGGGTCGCTTTCGACGGCGGCATTTGTGCCGTTGGCCATGACGGCGAAGGCTTCGCCTATGACAATGAAGGGCCGCGACACGATGAACTCCTTCGTCCCTTCAAGCTCGCCAATCGCTGCGTCACCAACTCAGAGTGGATCGCCTTCATCGAGGATGGTGGGTACCGCACGCCAACGCTGTGGCTCGCCGACGGCTGGGCCACGGTAAGAGCGCAAGGCTGGACCGCCCCGCTTTATTGGGAAGAGGTCGACGGCGGCTTCATGCAAATGAGCCTTCACGGCTTCAGGCCGCTCGATCAAGCAGCGCCCGTCGCCCACGTCAGCTTTTACGAGGCCGATGCCTTTGCCCGCTGGGCAGGATACCGGCTGCCAACAGAGTTCGAATGGGAGGTGGCGGCAGGCACCGTGCTCCTCAAGGGACGCACCCTTGGCGCAGACCATCTCAGGCCGATTCGGGCCGACACAGGT
>DATFVP010000010.1:0-3113 GCA_035260285.1 Methyloceanibacter sp. | reverse complement strand
TCGTCGATCGGCGTCGCCGAGTTGAAGATGACGTGGCGCAGCCCGGACGGATATTCGATGTCGAGCTTGCGGCAGAACGGCATGTACCACCGGTTGCGCATGTGGCGCTTGGTGGTCGGCTCGGTCGTGCCCGAGATGCGGTATTGCACCGGCGGATTGGCGACCGTGATGAGGGTCTCCGCTTCGAAGCCGTAATCCGTCTCCTTGATCTCGTACTTCTCCGGCAGCGGCTGATCGAGTTGTCCGAAGGTGCCCTTATGGACGAATGCGAAGTGGGCGTTGTCGAACGAGTTCTCCATCAGGCGCAACGCCGAGGTGTTCCAGACTTCGTAGAACTGTGGAATGCGGCGATAGGCGGGGTCGTCCTCCTCGCTGGCATCGAGAATCGGCGCCAGCGGATCGTCGAGGGCGACCCAGGCGTAGCCGTAGCGTGCCTGGCAATGATAGGCCGGGGTGGAAAGATTGGGAACTTGCTGCTCAACCGGGAACTGCGGCACGTGGACGAGCTTGCCGGTGTGGTTGTAGGTCCAGCCGTGATAGCCGCAAACGATCAGCCCGTCCCGGCACCAGCCCTTGGACAGTTTGGAGGTGCGATGGCAGCAGCGGTCTTTCAATGCCGCGGGCTTACCGTCCGCGCCGAGAAACAGCACGATGTCTTCGCCGAGCAGACGAAAAGGTTTTGGACCATCCTTGAGGTCGTCGAGCGAAATGACCGCGTACCAGAACCGCCGTAAGACTTTCTGCTTCGTCGTCAGCATCGCGTTTCCTCCGAGCGAATCGCCTTTGTGGGGCTCAGGCTTCCTTCTCGACCACGCTGTCGTGCCACGCCCCGAGCGCGAGCTTCGACAGGCCTACCATCACCAGGAATAAAGCGATGCCTGCCGCGGTGATCAGGAACAGCGCCGCGAACATGCGTGGAATTTCGAGCTGGTAGCCCGACAGCAGGATTTCATAGGCAAGCCCGGCATTGCGGCCGCCGGTGCCGGCGACGAACTCGGCCACCACCGCCCCAATCAGCGCAAGGCCGCTCGAAATGCGCAAGCCCGCGAAAAAATAAGGCAGCGCGCTCGGGATGCGCAGGTGGAAAAGGCTCTGCAGGCGGGACGCCCGGTTGATGGCGAACAGGTCGCGGTGCCCCTGGTCCACGCTGCGCAGGCCGACGGTGGTGTTCGAGATGATGGGAAAGATTGCGATGATCGTGGCACAGATGATCAGCGCGCCTTGGGTGTTCTTCACTAGAATGATAATGAGCGGCGCGATCGCGACGATGGGCGTTACCTGCAGAATGATGGCGTAGGGAAAGAAACTGCGTTCGATGATCGGGCTCTGCACGAACAGGAAGGCGATCGTCGCCCCGATGGTAACGGCGAGCGCCAGCGCGATCAGCGTGACACGTAACGTAACCCAGAGCGCGTGCAGGAGCGCCGGCGCGTCGGCGACCAATGTCTTGGCGATCACGCTGGGCATCGGGAATAGGTAGGGCGGAATCGCGAGCGCCCGGCAAAACGTCTCCCAGACGACCAGCATCAGCACGCCGACGGCGAGCGGCGGAACGATGTCTGCAGCCTTCTTTCGGCTCGCCGATTGAGCCATGGCACCCCACCCGGTCTTGTGGTCTGCGGCTCCCGCGCGGTGGCGCCGCCGCGCGGACGCCGGCGTCAATCATATCACCGGGCGGTGATCTTGAGGTCCTTCACGAACTGGGTCGTGAAGCCCTTGGTCCAGTCGGTTTCCTTGGGCAGCAGGCCCTCGGTCACCATCAGTTCGTAGGAGGCCTTCCAGCGCGCCTCGGTGATGATGCCGATGCCCATGGTTCTGGCATCGCCGCCATCGGCAACCTCGAGCTCATTGAGGCGCTTGATCCCGAACGCGATCTGCTCGTCGCTCATCTTCGGATTGTCGGCCTTGATGAGGGCGTTGGCGGGGGCGGGATCGCCCTTGAGATAGCTTTTCCAGCCTTCGATCGAAGCCCGCACGAAGCGCCGCGCCACGTCCGGCCGCTCCGCCACCAGTTTGGTCGTCGTGACCATGGTGGTTCCGTAGGGCGGATAGCCGTTGTCGGCAAACAGGAAGAACTTGACGGGCACGCCCTTCTGCAGCGCCTGGAACGGCTCCGATGATGGATAGGACTGCTGCACCACGTTCTTGTCGTTGAAGAACGGCTGCAGGTTGAACGTGTACGGCTGGGTCTGCGCATCGCTGTAGCCAAACTTGCGTCGCAGCCAGGGCCACCAGCTGGAGCGGCCGGGCGTTGCCACCAGGATGGTCTTGTCCTTGAGGTCATCGAGGCCTTTGACGTGATCATGCGTCATCAGCCCCTGCAGATCCTTCTGGAAGGACGCGGCGATGGTGACGACCGGAATGCCTTTCGACAGCGACGTGAGCACCTGGAAATCGTAGCCCATCATGATGTCGGCCTCGCCTGCGAGCAGGAGTTGCAGGCCGTTGACCTGGGGGCCGCCCATCTTGATCGTGACGTCGAGGTTGGCCTTCTCGTAGAGGCCCGCCGCCTTGGCTTGGTAAAAGCCACCGTGCTCGGCTTGCGCATACCAACTGGTCAGGAAGGTTACTTTGTCGGCCGCTTTCGCGGGGGTCAGGGCGATGCCGAGCGCCAATGCTGCGGCGATCCCGGTCGTGGTGGTGCGGAGAGGCATGGTTGACCTGCTGTGGTTGTGGAAGAGCGGCCGCGGCTGGCCGCTGTCCTCCGTCAGAGACTCGGGGGAGTGCGCCTAACTCGAACTCAATCTGCGCACAGGCGACTGGTTCTAAAAAGCATCAAATTTCGCTATCATCGATGCCTTTGAAGCAGCAGTGATGAGCGCTTGAACATAGGCGATGAGGGGTGAGGCAAGCCGCGCCCGCGCTTATCGCTCGGTCTGCCCGCAGCGAGGATTGCCGCCATGTTGCATTCGCGGCTGTTGAAATATCTCGACGAGGTCGCTCGGCTGGGCTCCATTCGCAAGGCGGCGTCGCGGCTTAACGTGGCTTCCTCCGCGATCAATCGGCAGATCCTGGCGCTGGAAAATGAGCTCGGCGCCCCGATCTTCGAACGCATGCCGCGGCGCTTGCGGCTGACCGCGACCGGCGAGGTGCTGATCGCACACGTGCGCGAA
>DATFVP010000009.1:0-4501 GCA_035260285.1 Methyloceanibacter sp. | reverse complement strand
GCCGCCTTCACGCCACGTCCCAAGGTCGACTCCTCTCTTGTCGAGCTCGTGCCGAAGGAGGCTCCGCTTCCTGCCTGCGACGTCGCTGCACTGGAGCGGGTGACGGCGGCGGCCTTCGGCCAGCGGCGCAAGATGCTGCGCTCCTCCTTGCGCCAGCTCACGCCCGACAGTGAAGCTCTGCTGCAGCAGCTCGGTATCGATCCGAAGGCACGGGCCGAGGAGCTAGAGATCGGCGATTTCTGCTGTATCGCCAACGCGCTTCAGCGCTAGAGCTCCAAAAGTCGGAATCCAGCGCGCGAAGCGCATCAAAAACCTGAATACCGGCTTACGCCGGTATGACGAGACTTGGGGCGCATGCCACAAGCGGCTCGACTTAGAGCTCGGCCAAGAGATTCTGGACGAAGTCCTCGACTCCAGTTAATCGCGAGCGGCGCAGCCGTTCGGCAGCGAGAACGGCCTGGATTGCCTCCAGCGCTTGGTCGAGGTCGTGGTTTATCACCACATAGTCATAGACGTGCCAGTGTTGGATTTCGTTGCTTGCCCCGCGCATGCGCGCCTCCACCACCTCCGGTGCATCCTGCGCCCTCTCCCTAAGGCGCTGCTCCAGCGCCTTTCCCGACGGAGGAAGAATGAACACGCTGACCACGTTGTTCGGGGCTTTGTCGCGTAGGCTTTCGGCGCCCTGCCAGTCGACGTCGAACAACACGTCCCGGCCGGCTGCGAGAGCCTGCTCTACCTTCTTCCGCGGCGTTCCGTAGAAATTGTCGAAGACAACGGCCCATTCGAGGAACTCGCCGCGATCGCGCATGCCAGCGAAGGTCTCGCGATCAATAAAGTAATAATCCTTCCCCTCCACCTCTCCCTTGCGTTGCTTGCGCGTCGTGCACGAGACCGACATATCAACCCCGGGATCGGCGGCGAGTAATCGTCGTGCAAGCGTCGTCTTCCCTGCCCCCGATGGTGAGGACAAGACCAGCATGAGACCTTTGCGCTTAGGGTCCATCGCTCGCCTCACTCGATGTTCTGAACCTGCTCGCGCAACTGATCGATCACCGACTTGAGCTCGAGCCCTGCCCGGCTGATCTCGATGTCTGACGCCTTCGAGCACAGCGTGTTGGCCTCGCGGTTGAATTCCTGCGCCAGGAACTCAAGCCTTCGGCCGACCGGCTGATCTTGCGCGAGAAGCTCCTTTGCCGCCGCCACATGGGAGCGAAGGCGGTCGAGCTCTTCCTGGATGTCCGACTTGGCGGCGAGCAAGAGCGCCTCCTGGTGCAGCCGTTCGGGATCGAGGCCGGCGCCGGTCTCGATGAGGCGCTTCACCTGCTCGGTCAAGCGCTGCTGAATCGCTTCAGGCTGACGGCCAACAGCGTTCGCCGCCCGATCGATGAGGCTTTCGATCTGATCGAGCTGATTGACCATGACCCCGGCGAGCCTCGCGCCTTCCGCCGTCCGCCCCGCGACAAGCTGGTCGAGTGCCGTGCCGAGCCCCTTGAGCAGCGCCGCCTCGAGCTTCGCATGCGCCTCCTCGCTCTCCTCGCCCTCCACCACCTCGACCACGCCGCGCATGGCAAGCAGCGTATCGAGATTCGGTGGCCCTTTGTGGGTGAGTGCCTGGGCGCGCTCGGCCGCGGCGAGCGCCTGGACTAACGCAGCTTCGTTCAGGCGAATGGCGAGTTCTCCGGTCTCCCGGCGCAGCGTGAGATTGAGCGTGCAATTGCCCCTGGCAAGCGCATCCTGGGCCAGCGAGCGAGCCTTGATCTCGAGCCCTTCAAGACCAGAGGGCATGCGGAATCTGAGCTCAAGCCCGCGCCCATTGACGCTCCGCACCTCCCAATGCCAGCTCGTCTCGCCGTGGACGCCCGAGCTGCGGCCAAATCCGGTCATGCTTTTCAGCGTCATGCGCGTTCAACCTCATGGCCGTTCGCAGCTCCGCGGACGACCGTTATATGCCGAGTCGGGCCGGATTCGGCGAGCGGAAGGGAGGCCACCCCGGTGCAACGTTAACAGGACAAGGAGGGGCGCAAGGGCCTTAGCGCAGGGGATTGCGCCGCGGCAAGGGAATCCCGGCACCGGCGTCCGGCGCTGACTCAGGCTCGGCCCCGGTCTCGCCTGCTGGAGCTGCGGGCGCCGCCGGAATCCCGGCCGAAGAGCGCAAATTCACGAGAGCATCGGGCGCTACAAGCGTGCCCGGAGCCGCTCCGGTCGTGGGCACGGTGCCAGTGGCTGGAGCAGGAGCGCCAGGCGGCGTCCTGGCAACGCTGCCGTCTGGCGAAGGCGTCCCGGCGGCCGCAGCGGCGGCAGCTTCCGCACGCTCCTGCTCACGCATGGCCCGCTCGACCTGGCGCCACTTCACCACATTCTTATTATGCTCATCGAGGCTCGCGGCGAAGGCGTGCCCTCCGCTGCCGTCAGCGACAAAATAGAGATCCTTGGTCTTGGCCGGCTTCAGCACTGCCTCGATCGCCGCGCGCCCCGGATTGGCGATCGGCCCAGGCGGCAGCCCGTTGATCTTATAGGTGTTGTATGCGGTATCGCGATCGAGCTCGTCCTGCTGAATGGGATGGTCGAGCACGCCTTTGCCTCCCACCAGCCCATAGATGATCGTGGGGTCTGACTGCAGCCGCATCTTCTTCCTGAGCCGGTTCTGATACACGCTGGCGATGAGCGGCCGCTCATCGGCCCGGCTCGTCTCCTTCTCGACGATGGAGGCGAGGACGATCGCCTCCTCAGGGGTTTGGACTACAATGTCGGGGTCGCGTTCCTCCCACATCTTGCCAAGGAATTTCTTCTGAGCGACTTGCATCCGCTCGATGATGTCCTGGCGGCTGTCGCCAATCTGGAAACGGTAGGTGTCGGGGAGGAGCGTGCCCTCGGCGGGAACCTCGGTGATGGAGCCCTTCAGATCGGGGTTTGCCTCGATGCGCTCGACAATCTGTTGGCTGGTGAGCCCCTCGGCCAAAGTGACCTTGTGGGCGATCGACTTTCCCTCGACCAGGGTGTCGAGCACTTGGCGCATGCTCGCATTTTTGCGGAACTCATACTCGCCGGCCTTCAGCGCTCCGGTACTACGCAAATACATAAAGTAGATAATGCTGGTCATAAACAGGCCGCGGTCGGCGATAACCTCGTCCCGCTCGAGGCGCTCGGCGATCCCGCTCACTCCCTCGCCTTTCGGAATCACCACCACAGTGGAGGCCGGCAAGGGGCCCGGCCGGTCGAATTGAACCCTGAAAAAATAGAACAGCACAAAAATGACGCAGACCGTGAAGAAGGTAAGGATGAATAGCGCATTGAAGAATGCGAGCACAGGGTGCATGCGCCAGGGCTCGCGCTCCGGGAACTCCGGCGGACGGACGGGCTCGAGCGCTTCGTAGGGGCTGTGTGGCGGCGTGTCGAAATTCCGCATCGCGCGTTCCGCACGCTCGCGCGCATCGTTGCTACCCGCCGTCGACAAGGAGTCGCTGGTCACGGCCATTGCCTTAATGCCCCGCGCGGGAACTGCTTATCCACTTGGCGTGAGAATATGGCGAAAGGGAGGTTCGGCTGGTAAGCGGCGGCTTCGATCAGGCGCCGCACCGTCGCAGGATCAGCGAGGCATTGGTGCCGCCGAATCCGAAGGAGTTGGACAGGACAGTGTCGATCGCCCGCCGGTGAGCCTTGTGCGGCACGAGATCGATGGCGGTCGCGACCGAGGGGTTGTCGAGATTAAGGGTGGGCGGCGCAAGATTGTCTCTGATCGACAGCGCCGAGAAGATCGCCTCGACCGCACCGGCCGCGCCGAGCAGATGGCCGATCGCCGATTTGGTCGACGACATTGAGACTTTGCCGGCGGCATTACCGAACAGCCGTTCGACGGCGGCAAGCTCGATCTCATCGCCCATCGGCGTCGAGGTGCCGTGGGCGTTGATGTAGTCGATATCGGCTGGCTCGATACCGGCGCGCTTCACCGCCGCGACCATGCAGCGATAGGCACCGTCGCCGTCTTCGGCGGGCGCCGTGATGTGGAAGGCGTCGCCGGAAAGCCCGTAGCCGATGATCTCGGCATAGATCTTGGCACCGCGTGCCTTGGCGTGCTCGAGCGCTTCGACCACCACCATGCCGGCGCCCTCGCCCATGACGAAACCGTCACGGTCGCGGTCGTAGGGACGCGATGCGCGCTGCGGCTGGTCATTGAAGTTGGTGGACAGCGCCCGGCAGGCTGCGAAGCCGGCAATGGACAAGCGGCACACTGGCGATTCGGCACCGCCCGCGAGCATCACATCGGCGTCGCCGAGCCCGACCAGCCGCGAGGCATCGCCGATGGCATGCGCACCGGTGGAGCACGCAGTGACCACGGCATGGTTCGGACCTTTCAGCCCATGCTCGATCGAGACATAGCCGGCGGCGAGATTGATCAGGCGGCCTGGGATAAAGAACGGGCTTACCCGCCTTGGCCCCTTCTCGGCAAAAAGGAGTGAGGTCTTCTCGATACCCTGCAGTCCGCCGATGCCCGAGCCGATCA
>DATFVP010000008.1:0-3744 GCA_035260285.1 Methyloceanibacter sp. | reverse complement strand
AGATGATCGAGGCCGTGGATCAATTTGCCAATAAGCTTGCGGACCATCTCGATCGCGCCGAAGAAAAGATCTTGGCCGAAGACGTGTGCGTGGACCGGCAGGTCATCACCAGCGCGACGCATGACCGTGCGCTTACATCGTCAACTCGGGATGCTGCGCGCAATCATCCATCGCTTCGAGCATGACGCCGGACAATCCTCGAATTCCGTCCTCAGGTTACAGACGGAGAAAATGGCCCAACGCCTTAGCTGGCTCGATACGGAGATTGTGGAGCTGCGGGATCGCTCGCGTTTGCTTCAGGAAGAAATCACGCTCAAGGCCGCCGAACAGACCAACCGGAATCTCCACGTGCTTTCGACCGTGACAACGATCTTCCTGCCAGCGAGTTTGCTAGCTGGAATCTTCGGCATGAACGTCGCCGGGCTGCCGCTGGTCCAGGACAAATCCGGATTTCTGTGGGCGATGGTTATCTTGGTTGCAGCCTCGGTCCTCGTCTATTGGTCGTTAAAGCGCTGGGGCATCCTTCGCCGATAGTTGCGAAATTGGCCCGCCCGAGCAAATCGGTCATGATGCCGTCCACGATCTCGGACAAAAGAATATAATTGGTCTACCAACCGTAGATTGGGCCTCAATTTGGGCGCGCTCGGCAGTCATGCGTACGCCCTTCCCGTTCATCGGACAATGAAACCCATTCTCGTCATCCAGAACGATCAGCATGAAGGCGCCGGCACCTTGGCGAACTTGATCGCCGAACGCGGCCTTGCGCAACGAAGCGTGCTCGGCTGGGAAGCGGACTATGCCAAGTTTCCGAGCAGCGCGTTCTCGAGCCTCGTCGTGCTCGGCGGCGCGCAGAGCGCCTACGAGACGGAGCGATATCCTTATCTTTCCGGCGAAATTCAGCTCTGCCGCGACTTCATGGCGGAGGGCAAGCCGGTTTCGGGTTTCTGCCTCGGCGCCCAGCTGCTCGCCTGCGCGCTGGGCGGCGAGGTGACTGCGGGCAAGCGCAAGGAGATCGGCTGGTACGATCTCATGCTGACCGAGGCCGGCGCCAAAGATCGCCTCATGCAGGATCATCCGCGCAAGCTCCTCTCCTACCATTTTCATGGCGACGTGATTGCCGGCGTGCCCGGCGCGGAGAGGCTCGCCTATTCGGACATGACCGAATGGCAGCTGTTCCGTTGCGGAGCGGCGGCTTACGGCTTCCAGTATCACGCCGAGGTCGACCGCCCCCTGCTCGAGATCATGTGCGGCAACAATCGCGACTACATGGCGGCGAACGGATTCGACGCCGATACGATCGTCGCCGAGAGCGCGACGCGGTTGCCGCCATTCGAGCGCCACTGCCGCGCCACGCTCGAGCGGTGGCTGGACATGATCTAGCCCGCGTCCGTTGCCTTATCTGCGGCTCCAGAGTCCGGCGCTTTTGATCAATCCAAACGGCCAGTCGTCGCTCCTAAGCCAGCCCTGCTGATTGCCGAAATAGGCGCGGTGCCGGCGACGCCGGCCAACGTGAACAGATCGAGCGTCATCGATCAAGCATCGCTCGCGCGTCACGCCTTCGGCAAGCGAGACTCCGAGGGAAGCCGGTTCGCCCGGTCTATTTCGGGCCGACCACCGCCGATATCTTGCAGACGACTTTCGTGGGTCCCGGCACGCAATTGGTCGAGGTCTGCGTAACCGTGCCGCGAAGCACTGCGGCCTTCACCGCGAGATCGGGTTGCGCCCGCGTCGTTGGCCATCGCGATGTCTTTTCCGTTGCCCTTGGCGTTGACTGGCTGACAGGTTCCGGCCTCGACCGGCCCCGAAAAACCGAGGACGGCGGCGAATGCAGCGATTGCGCCCGCGATGACAGTGAACTTTGCTTTGCGCATGGGTCTCCCCTTTGAACGAGCCGAGGCTTGGCGCGGGTGAACTTTGCGCCGCATCGTAAACGGAAACCTGCGCTTGAACCGGCGCGCTAGTAGTTGTTCACGCCTTCGGTGCCGGCCCCGAGAACGCGGTCGAAATCGCGGCGCTTCTGCTCCTGGATTGCGGCCTGCTCGGCCCGCGCCTCCGCCAGGGCCTTGCGGCAGGCCTTAAAGGCGTTGTCGTCCTCGCCGCTCGTTTCCCGGCATGTCGCGGCATCTTCGCTCTCGGCCGCCGCCTGCTGCGCCGCCCGGGACGCGTCGCTTTGCGTAGCGCAGCCTTGGACCGCCGCGAGCGGTATGAGCCAAATTCCGATGGCGAGACGGAAACGCATGGTCTGATCGCTCCGGCGGCGAGATTCGCGCGCCTTTAAGGCCGTTTGGTGATGAGGACAACGCAAAGCTTGGGCTTGACGGGCGTGGGCCTCTGGGAGGAGGTTCCTTTGAGGGAAAGCGCAAGACCACGACGTCTCCAGGGGGCCCGCTGCAATCTCTGAAGCCGAGTCAGCTGGCCTGCGGCCCAGTCAGCTATCAACCTTCGTAGCATTTGATGCTTACATTGCTAAGCACACTTAGAGAACGCTAAGTGAAATTAAGATGGGCCTTGACGGCCTCCCTCGATTGGACAACGCTACGTGATGTCAGGATGCAACGGGGGCGCATCTCCATGACCAAATCCAGGTTGTTGTTGATTGGGCTCTTTCTCGCTGTTCCGCTTGGAGCCGCCGAGGCCCAAACACAGCGCCTTCAACCAGGCCTGGGGAACCAGGCTGTGCCGGGCAACCAGGGCCTAATCGGAACACCTTCCCTTCAATCGATCATCCGCGAACCGAGGTCGGCTTGTGGCGCCGGGAGCCAGGGCGTACGGGTCTGCGAAAACGACTTCCAGTCTTGCAACTCCGCGTGCTCCGGCACGTTCGTATCTGATCTTGCCGACACATCAGGATGCATTCAAAGATGCTGTAACAACTTTAGTGCTTGTCTCAGCATCAGAGGGTGCGCCAACCTCACTTCACTTGATTGCAGCCCTACCAGCACCAACAGTGCTATTCGAAACCTAAGAGCGGAATGATCGAACTCCACCACCCGCCCTCTTCTCATGCATTGTGACTTCCCGTTCTTGGTCGCAAGTAGAATTGCCACGACAGGGTATTTTATTCGTGGGGAAGTCTTAAGCGGGTCGCGGAGGACTTAACGGCCCTTCGGGCTGCGCCTCGCTCACGCTCAATTGCTTCAGAGCGGTGACGGAAAAGGAATGGCGGCCGGGTTATGACCCGAGTCAGGATCCCTTGGCCTCGCCCGCGATCTCTGTGAGCTGCTGCTCGAGCAAAGCCGGCGAGAGGTATTGGATGAAGGATTTCTCCGTGCCCGCGACATCGTAGCGGACCTTCAGCATGACGCCGCCGAAGGCCGCGAGCACTTGGTCGGGCGCAATACCGCCATCCTCGGGAAAGGTGAAGAGAAGGGCGAACTGCCCCTGAGGCAGAATTGTGCCGGGCAGGCCGGGCTCGAAGGTCTTGATCTCGCCGCCATGTTCCTCGGGCGGAATCACGCGCAGCGCGAGCTTGATATCCTTGGCCTGTTGATCCGGCTTGATGATGCCTGCCACAGCTTCGAGGTTCTGTTCGGACATGTTGACTCCGCCAATCGCGAAGCCGGTGATGCGCGGGCCTTCTTGCGTCGTTGCGAAAGTGAACACCGAACGTTCGTGGAGCGCGAGATTGCCGTGCTCGAACAGCCAGGCGATCGGCTCCGCGGCCGAAACTGCGGCGATAGCGGGCTTGCCGCCACGGAGGAAGAAGCCACCTCCGAGCATCAAGGCGCCGCTGACGAGGAGGAG
>DATFVP010000007.1:0-17893 GCA_035260285.1 Methyloceanibacter sp. | reverse complement strand
GCATCGCTACCATGACGACCAGCACCAGAAGGGCGAGCACGGCGAACCCGAGCAGCACGAGTAGGACCTGCATGAGCGTGAAGTCCCCCACCTGGAAGGGGTCGAGATGCATGGAATAAAGCTATAGCCCGATTCGGGGCGTCGCCAGACCAAAACAGGAACATATTGGCCGTCCGTCCCGCCAATCCTATGTCAGCCCGCATATGGCCATCCTCCCCATCATCACCATCCCAGACCCATTGCTGCGCAAGAAGGCGGCGCCGATCGAGCGGGTCGACGCCTTGTTGCTGAAACTCGCCGAAAACATGTTGGCGACGATGTATGACGCCCCCGGCATCGGGCTTGCAGCGCCACAGGTCGGCATTTTGCGGCGGCTGATCGTGATGGATCCCTCGCGCGATGAGGAGGCTAAGCAGCCTCTGATCATGGTCAACCCCGTGATCCTCGAGCGGGGAAGCGACATGCGCACCCATGATGAAGGCTGCCTGTCGATCCCAGACGTCACTGCCGAGATCGAGCGGCCGGCCATGACCCGCGTGGGCTTCATCGACAGGGAAGGAAAGTCGCAGGAGCAGACGCTCGAAGGCATCTGGTCGACGCTGGTGCAGCACGAGATCGACCATCTGAACGGCGTCTTGTTCATCGACTATCTGTCGCGGCTCAAGCGCGACATGATCGTGAAGAAGTTCACCAAGCAGAGACGCGCCGAGGCGCTTTAGTTCTTTTTCGTCATGCCCGGACTTGATCGGGGCGTCCATGCCGTTGCATCTCATTAAATTGAAGCGTCGATCGAATGGATTGCCGGGTAAAGCCCGGCAATGACGTGGTGGGAGTGGCAACGATGCGCATCATCTTCATGGGCACGCCGGATTTTGCCGTGCCGGCGCTCGGCGCGGTGCTCGCTGCCGGCCACGAGGTCGCAGGCGTCTATACCCAACCGCCGCGCGAGGCAGGCCGGGGCCTCGCTGTCCGGAAATCGCCGGTCCAGCTCTTTGCCGAGAGCAAAGGGCTTCCGGTGTACACGCCGGCAAGCCTCAGAAGCCCTGAAGAGCAGGCGCGCTTCAAAGATTTGAGCGCCGACGCCGGCGTGGTGGTGGCTTACGGGCAGATCCTGTCAAAGGCGATGCTCGAAGCGCCACGCTATGGCTGCTTCAACATCCACGCCTCGCTTCTGCCGCGCTGGCGGGGCGCGGCGCCCATCCAGCGCACCCTTCTCGCCGGCGATGCGGAAACCGGCGTGGCGGTCATGCGCATCGAGGAGAAGCTCGATACCGGTGCCATCTGCCTTATGGAGCGCACCGCCATCGGCACCGACGAGACGGCAGGTGAGCTGCACGACCGCCTCTCGGAGCTCGGCGCGGAGCTCATGGTGCGAGTCCTGAGCGATCTCGGGAAAGGCTCGCTCGCTTGCTGGCCGCAACACGACGAGGGGGTGACTTATGCCACCAAGATCGAGCCGGGAGAGACGCGCATCGACTGGTCGCGGAAGGCTGATGAGGTGCACAATCTGATCAGGGGCCTCTCGCCCCAACCTGGCGCCTGGTTCGAGGTCGAGATCAAAGGCAAGCGCGAGCGCGTCAGAGCTATGCACTCGACGCTCACGCAAGGCGAGGGCAAGCCAGGCACCGTGCTCGACGATCAGCTCACCGTCGCCTGCGGCGAGGGCTCAGTGCGCCTGTTGCAGGTGCAGCGTGCGGGGAAGCGGCCGATGCCGGTTGCGGAGTTTCGGCGCGGGGCGGAGCTGCCAGTTGGAAGTCTTCTCCGCTAGGCGCAGCAGCGCCCGCTGGACGATGTGTGCGCTAAGCTCTGTGCCGCGATCCGCATCGGTGAGGTCACTGTGGCCGAAGCCTTTGCGATAATCAAGGATGGAAACGACCTCTGGCACGACCATGAACAGCCTGATCGAAGAGGGGTCAGGCTGAGACAGGGTCAGATATTTCCGGAATTTGCTGCCCATGAGTTCGAGCACCTTGGCCATCTCGGCAGGGTCGGTCACCGCGTAGGCGCGCCCCGCCATGGAGAGGCCTTCGATGCCCATCGGGTCGCTCGTGTCGTGGTCGATGACGAGCGATATGCGATTGTCGGCGGCAATATTGACGGCCTTTTGGCTCTGCCTGCCGCACAGGAAGTAGAGCACGAGGCCTTCGCTGGCATAGCCGACGGTGGTCGCTTGCGGCCAGCCGTCGGGCCTCACCGTCGCCACGGTCATGATTCGGTGTTGGGCCAGCAGCCGCAGGATGGTCTCTTTGTCTTGGGGGGTCATGGTACGCGCCGTCCGAGAGTGCCTCATGGTGTAACAATGAGGCTGGCTTCTGGTTCCAGCCTTGAGGCAATCAATCGATGCCCCGCTACAAGTTAACAATCGAATATGACGGTACGCCCTTCGTCGGCTGGCAGATGCAGGAGAACGGCGCCTCGGTTCAGGGGCGCTTGGCTGAAGCGATCAAGGCGTTTTCCGGCGAGGAAGTGACCCCACGCGGTGCCGGACGCACAGACGCTGGCGTGCATGCTCTTGGCCAGGTCGCCCATTTCGACCTTGCCAAGGGGTGGCCGATTGACACCGTGCGCGACGCCCTGAACGCGGTGTTGCGGCCGGACCCGATCTCAGTCCTTGCCTGCGAGACGGTGGCGCCCGATTTCGATGCGCGCTTCTCGGCAAAGGCCCGCCATTATCTCTACCGCATCGTCGACCGCCGCAGCCCGCTCGCGCTCGAGCGCAATCGCGCCTGGGGCGTGTTCCGCCCCCTCGATGCCAAGGCCATGGACGAGGCGGCGCAGGTGCTCGTCGGACATCACGACTTCACCACCTTCCGGTCAACCGAATGCCAGGCCGAGTCCCCGGAAAAGACCCTCGATACCCTCACCGCCTTGCGCCACGGCGAGATCGTCAGGGTCGAGGCCTCAGCCCGCTCCTTCCTGCACAACCAGGTGCGCTCGATGGTTGGGTCGCTGAAGCTCATCGGCGAAGGAAAATGGACCGCGCGCGACCTGAAGGAGGCTCTCGCTGCGAAAGACCGCGCCCGTTGCGGCCCCGTCGCCCCGGCCCATGGTCTTTATTTGGTAAAGGTCGATTATTGAGCCCGTACGCCAGGGCCTTTAGCCGCAGGCCGATAAGGGGAAGGATTGGCCAAGGCGCTGATTTTGCTTTACCTCTCTGCCGCGAGCGGGGAGGGGGAATGACAGCCCAAAACCACGAATGATCAAACGCATCGCTACCGTCGGCGGGTGGACGCTCGTCTCCCGCGTCTCGGGCTTTGTCCGCGACGTGGTCATGGCGGCGGTGCTTGGCGCCGGGCCCATGGCCGACGCCTTCTTCGTCGCCTTCCGCCTGCCCAATCATTTCCGCGCCATCTTCGCCGAAGGCGCCTTCGCCGCGGCCTTCGTCCCTGCCTATGCGCGCACGCTGCAGCAGGCAGGCATCGATGCCGCCAAGCTCTTCGCCGACCGCATCGCCGCGGCGCTGATCGCCATCAATCTCGTGCTGCTGGCGCTCGCCCTCCTGTTCACTCCATGGGTCGTGAGCACTCTGGCGCCTGGCCTCGATCCCATGCGGTTCGACTTGGCGGTGGCGCTGACCCGCATCACCTTTCCCTATCTCGCGCTCGTGTCGATGGAGACGCTGTTCGCCGGCATTCTCAACGCCAATCAGAGATTTGCCGCGGCAGCAGGCGCGCCGGTGCTGCTCAACGTGTCGCTGATCGCGACGCTCTTGCTCGCCCCCTATTTCCAGAGCGCGGGCTATGCCGCAGCCTGGGGCGTGCTCATCGCCGGCGTGGCGCAGGTCATCCTGGTCGGGGTCGACGCAGAGATGAGGGATGTCGGCATCAGATTCCGCATGCCGAAGCTCGACCCCACCACGCGGCGCTTCTTGAGGGCGCTCGGGCCCGCCATCGTCGGCGCCGGAGGCGTGCAGCTTGCGCTCTTCGCTGATACGCTGATTGCGTCATTCCTGCCGACCGGCGCGCTGTCGGCGCTCTATTACGCCGACCGTATCAACCAGCTTCCGATCGGCGTGGTCGGCATTGCCGTCGGCACCGTGCTGCTGCCTGAGATGTCGCGCCGCCTCGCCGCCGGCGACACGCGCGGTGCTGCTCTGGCGCAAGCGCGTGGCATCCAATTGGCGCTGCTGATGACCGTCCCGAGCGTCGCCGGCGCCGTCGCCATTCCAGACCTCATCATGCGGGCGCTGTTTGCCCGCGGCGCCTTCACCGCGGCCGATGCCGCAGCCGCAGGTGCGACGCTCGCCGCCTACGCCATCGGGCTCCTGCCCTTCGTCATGATGCGGAGCTTCACCGCGCCGTTCTATGCCCGCGGCGACACGCTGACCCCAGTCAAGGCCGCGCTCCTCGCCGCCGCGGTCAACGTCGCGCTGAAAGTGGTGCTGATGGGCCCGCTCGCCCAAGTTGGGCTCGCGCTTGCGACCAGCGCCGGTGCCTGGATCAACCTGACGCTTCTCACCATTTTCGCCAGGCGCCGCGGCTTTGCCGTGTCGGGCGCGGGGCTTCGCCCGGTGATCAGGTTGTTCCTGGCGGGCGCCGTGCTAGCGGTCGTGCTCTATTTCGGCAGCATCGTGCTGGCCAAGGCCTTCGCCGGGCTCCCTCATTTCCGCGAGGAGACTACGCTCGCGGTTCTCCTCCTCATCGGCACCATCGTCTATGCGGCAGCGGTGCTGCTGTTGCTCGGCCGCGGCTGGCTAGCCACGCTGTTCCAGGACGTCGGCACCGCTGCCGATGCGCCGCCATCGAAAACTCTACAGCCGCCTGACCCGACGTCGGCGTCTGCGGCGCTTCCCGACAGCACGCCCCCGCCGACCGTCTAGAGATCATCACGCTGGGTAGTCTTAAACCGTGAGGTCGATCAGCTCCACGTCGGCAACGTCGATCGGACGCCCCAAGAAGATAGCTCCCACCCGCGCAAACCGCTCCGGCGAGTCGGTGGCGAAGAAGCGCATGGATGACCCGCCGCCAGTCTCATTGCTGATGCCATTGGCTTCGAGCGCATCGGCGACCGCTGCCGCCGTCGTTTCCGCAGAGTCGACGATCGCCACTTCCTCGCCGATCACTTCGCGGATGACTGAAGCAAGCACCGGAAAATGGGTACAGCCGAGCACGATGGTGTCAGGCGCCGCCGACCCCTCGAACAGCGAGCCGAGATAGAGCTTTGCCGCCTCGGCCGTGACCGAGGACTCAGTCCAGCCCTCTTCGGCGAGCGCGACGAAAACCTGGCAGGGCCGCTGCACCACATCCATCGCTCCTTTGAGCGCGCGGATGGCGCGTGGGTAGGCCTCGCCCTTCACCGTGCCTTCGGTGGCGATCACCGCGATCCGCCGGTTGCGGGTGGCGTCAACGGCAGCTCGCGCCCCAGGCTCGATCACCCCGATCACCGGCACCGGCGCGAGCGCTTTTGCCAGCGGGGCAAGCGCCACGGCGGACGCCGTGTTGCAGGCGATCACCACCATCTTCACGTCCTCGGCGATGAGAAGTCGCGTCGCCTGCAGCGCATACGCCTGCACCGTCTCGGCGCTTTTGGTACCGTAGGGGAGGCGGGCGGTGTCGCCGAGATAGACGAAGGTCTCGTTCGGCAGCCGCGCAGCCAGCGCGCGCAGCACCGTGAGCCCGCCCATGCCGGAGTCGAAGACCCCGATCGGGCGAGGATCAGACAAGCTCGAATATCCCGAATTCCTCGAAATAGAGATCGAGGAAGCGCCGGTAGACCGCGGTGAGCTGGGCAAGATCGGCAAGGCTTACCTGCTCGTCGATCTTGTGGATGGTCGCGGTCAAGAGCCCGAACTCGACCACCGGGCACATTTCCTTGATGAAGCGTGCATCTGACGTGCCGCCGTCGGTGGCGAGCGACGGCGTGATGCCGGTGAGCTCACGCACCGCCTGGGTCAGAGTCGAGTCGAGCTGCCCAGGCTCGGTGAGGAAGGCCTGGCTTGGCGGCTCGAAGACGAGTTCATAGTCGAGGCCATTCGGCTCGAGGAACTTCACGGCGAGCTCCCGGATCTTGGTTTGCAGCGAGTCGGCCGAGTGGCGGTCGTTGTAGCGGATGTTGAACATCGCCTCCGCCTTGATCGGGATGACATTGGTGGTGGGATTGCCCACGTCGATGCTGGTCACTTCGAAATTCGACGGCGAGAAATAGGCGCTGCCGAAGTCGAGCGGCTGCTCGTAGAGCCGCGCCAAGAGCGCGACGAGTCCTCGGAGCGGGTTCTTGGCGAGATGCGGATAGGCCACGTGCCCTTCCATGCCGGTGACCGTGATGCGCCCGTTGAGGCTGCCGCGCCGCCCAATCTTTATGGCTTCGCCGAGCCTTGTGGCGTTGGTCGGCTCACCAACAAGAGCGTGATCTGGCTGCTCGCCATTGGCAGCCATCCACTCAAGCACTTTGCGCGTGCCGTTGATCGCAAGACCCTCCTCATCGCCGGTGATGAGCAGGCTGATGGTGCCGGGAATGTCGTCGCCCTTGGCTTTGGCGAAATCCAGCGCGGCCGCGGCAAAAGCGGCGATCGCGCCCTTCATGTCGGCGGCGCCCCTTCCATAGAGCGTGCCGTCCACGACCACGCCGCCGAATGGCGGGTAGGTCCACAAGCCCTCATCCCCGGGCGGCACGACGTCGGTATGCCCGCCAAAGCAAAGATGAGGGGAACCCGAGCCGATGCGGGCAAAGAGGTTATCGACTGGAGGCGTGCTGTTCTCGGTGAAGGTCAGGCGCCGGCAGTGAAAGCCGCCGTGCGCCAAGGCCCGCTCCAGCACGTCGAGGGCTCCGGCATCGACCGGTGTGATGCTCGGGCAGCGGATCAGGTCTCTCGCTAGTTCAACCGGCGTTTCGCTCAAATCTGTCATGGTGCGGCCCTGCCTGTTGGCGCCTGTATAGCGGCTTGCCGCACCGGCAGCGAGAGTTGGATGGGGCCTGGCCTAAAGTTGGGCGTCGGCTCTGGCAATGCCGAGCGGGTCCGGGCCGAAGCGATTCGGACCACTGGTTCCGCGCAGGAAGCCGATCTGGACGAACAGCCAGACTGAAATGACGAAGGCCGCGAGGCCCGCAGCGCCGGCGAGAGCATACCACACCGCCCGTTGCTCCTGCGGCACCGTGACGGCGACCACGACTAGGATGACGGCAAGGACGAGGATCAGGAGCTGCCAAATCAGCCACCAGCCGGTGCGGTCCCGGTCGTGCAGCCTCTTGGCGCCGAGCGCGAAGGCGATCCACATGTTCACAAGCCCGACGACGCCCACCAACACCCCAAAGATCCCGGTCGGCTCGACTTGATTGGTCACCGGGTCGATGGCGGTCTGACCGGAGGACCTCGCGATGATCTCGATGATGGCAGTGATGATGCTTGCCGCGAGTCCTGCGGCGATGGTGGCGAGCCACCAAGGCTTACGGTTGATGCGGCCTTTGAAGCTGAACAGAAGGTCGGTCAGGCTCATCAATTGCACCTCGCGCCCGGCTCAATCCCTGAGAAGCTCGTTGATCGAGGTCTTGGCGCGGGTTCCCTCATCAACGGTCTTCACGATCACGGCGCAATAAAGCGAAGGGCCAGGCGCGCCGTTCGGCAGCAATTTGCCTGGCATGGTTCCCGACACCACGACCGAATGAGGCGGGACGCGGCCTTGCATCACTTCGCCGGTGGAGCGGTTTACGATCTTGGTCGACTGTCCGAGATAGACCCCCATCGACAAGACCGATCCTTCGCCGACGATCACACCCTCGGCAACTTCCGCGCGGGCGCCGATGAAGCAATTGTCCTCGATGATCACCGGGTTGGCTTGCAGAGGCTCGAGCACGCCGCCTATGCCGGCGCCGCCGGAGAGATGCACGTTCTTGCCGATCTGGGCGCATGACCCGACCGTGGCCCAGGTGTCGACCATACTGCCGCTATCGACCCGCGCCCCGAGATTGACGAAGGACGGCATCAGTACCACGCCAGGTGCGATATAGGCCGAGCGGCGCACAATGGCCCCCGGCACCGCGCGGAAGCCAGCCTCCTTGAAGTCCTTGGACTTCCAATTGGCGAGTTTGGTCGGGACCTTGTCCCACCAGGCGCCGCCTGCAGGACCGCCATCGACCTTCTGCGGATCGTTGAGGCGGAAGGAGAGCAGGATCGCCTTCTTTAGCCACTGGTTCACCACCCAATGGCCGTCGACTTTCTCGGCCACGCGCGTCTCTCCCTTGTCGAGCAGGTCGAGCGTCTCCTCCACCGCATCGCGCACCACGCCCTTGGTCTTGGCATTGATGTCGCCGGCGTGCTCGTAGGCGCTTTCGATGAAGCTCTTCAAATGCTCATGCGTCATGTCGGATCAGCCTCAAGGCCCAAGGCAGCAATAGGCGCCGGCGGCGTCAGCTTCTTCGGCGCGCATGGCGCCAATGCTGGCGAGAAAGGGTGCGAGCGCGTCGGTGCGGTGATGGATGTGTGAGGGAAGCTCGCCCCACCGGGCGATGGCGCGGTGCTCGGGATGATCGGTTTGCCCGCAGGCCACGAGCACCGTGGTCATGCCGAGCGAATGCGCGGTGCGTAGATTGTGCGGCAGGTCGTCGAACATGGCGGCGTTTACCGCCGCCACCGCGTGCGCACCCATGAAGCGCTCGTAAGCCGCGCGCTCGGGCTTCGGAATGAACTCTGCGGCATGAATGTCGAACACATCGTCGAAGAGCCGGTCGAGCCCTAGCCGCGCGATCACCGATTCTGCATGGCGGCGCGAACCGTTGGTGAAGACGAATTTGCGCCCCGGCAGCACATCGAGTGCTTGGCCGAGCTCGGGCGCCGGCGAAATCACGCTTAAGTCGATATCGTGCACATAATCGAGGAAGGCGTTGGGGCACACGTCATGCAGTCGCATCAGGCCGGCGAGCGTGGTGCCGTATTGGTAGTAATAGAACTTGCGCATGCGCTGCGCCTCTTCCAGCGAAACGCCGAAGCGCGCGGCGATGAAATCGCCCATGCGCGTGTCGATCTCGGCGAAGAGATTGCAGTCGGTGGGATAAAGCGTGTTGTCGAGGTCGAAGACCCAGGCCTCGACATGGCTGAAGTCACCGTTAGAGCCCGACTTCTCCGTCATCTCGATCCCCTGGCGCGGCCTTTGCGCGCGCGCCGCTCGATCAAGGTTCCGGCGCCATGCTCGGTGAACAGCTCGAGGAGCACGGCATGCGGCACCTTGCCGTTGATGATCACCACGGCCTCGACCCCTTCGGCGATGACGTCGAGGCAGCTCTCGATCTTTGGGATCATGCCGCCCGAGATGGTGCCGTCCTCGATCAGCTCTTGAGCCTCCGCCGTGGTCAGAGACTTGATCAGGTTGCCGTCCTTGTCGAGCACGCCCTCGACGTCCGTCAGCAGCAACAGCCGCTTTGCCTTGAGCGCCGTGGCGAGAGCGGCGGCGAACGTGTCGGCGTTGATGTTGAGCGTCTCGCCTTCCGGCCCAACCCCGATCGGGGCGATCACCGGGATCAGGTCCGAGTGGATGATCACGTCGATAATGTGCGGGTCGACGGCGATGGGATCGCCGACAAACCCGAGATCGACGATCTCCTCGATATTGGAATCTGGATCGCGGAAACGGCGCTCGATGCGGCTCGCTCGCATCAGATTGGCGTCCTTGCCTGAGATGCCGACCGCCTTGCCGCCTTGCGCGTTGATGGCGGCGACGATCTCCTTGTTGACCGAGCCGGCGAGCACCATCTCCACCACCTCGACGGTTTCCCGGTCGGTGACGCGCAAGCCGCCCTTGAACTCCGAACGGATGTTGAGCCGCTCGAGCAGCGAGCCGATTTGCGGACCGCCGCCATGCACCACGATCGGGTTCACGCCCGATTGCTTGATCAGCACGACGTCGCGGGCGAAAGTCGCGGCAAGCTCGGGGTCGCCCATGGCGTGTCCGCCACATTTCACCACCACCGTGGCGTTGTCGTAGCGCTGCATGAAGGGCAGCGCCTCTGACAAGATCTTGGCGTTGGCGTAGACGAGGTCAGCCTCGCCCGCTGCAGGCGCGGGGGGGTTCGTCGATCTTGCCGGAGATGACTTGGTCTTGCTCACCGGTGTGCTTATAGCGGCGCTATGGCTCAGGGCACAACGGCGTTTGGGGCAAGTGCTGCAATCGCGGCGCGAAGCTCAGGCAGACCTGAACCATTGCGGGCTGAGGTGGCGATCAGTTGTGGGTAAGCCGCCGGCCGCTTGGCAAGTTCGCTCGCGACCTTCGATCCGATGGCGGCAAGGTCGCCGGCCTTGGGCTTGTCGGCCTTGGTCAGCACCCCCTGATAGGAGACCGCGGCCTCATCCATCAGCGTCATGATATCGCGGTCGCTCTCTTTGAGCCCGTGGCGAGCGTCGATCAGCAAAAACACCCGCTTCAACTCGCGGCGGCCTTTGAGGTAGTCCTGGATCAGCTTGGTCCAGCCCTTGACCTCTGCCTTCGAGGCCCGCGCATAGCCATAACCCGGCATGTCTACCAGGTAGAAGGCGCCGTCCTTGCCGAGGGTGAAGAAGTTGAGCTCACGGGTCCGCCCCGGGGTCACCGAGACGCGCGCAAGGCTCTTCTGCCCGGTAAGCGCATTGATCAGGCTCGATTTGCCGACATTCGAGCGCCCGGCGAAGGCGATTTCGGGCTTGCCGTCCCGCGGCAGGCCGTCAATGTCCACCACGCCCTTGACGAAAATGCACGGCCCTTTGAACAGAGTTTCGCCGCGTCGAAGGTCGGCGGCGGTGAAGTCTGGAGTAGCCATGTTTCACCGCCGTTGAAGGCGCGAGGTGGGCTCGCGGCCTGTCTAGCTCTTCGGCTCGCTATGTGTTTCGCCGCTTTCGGGATTGGCCGCGGGCACCTCGCTCCTGGCGCGCTTTTTCGCAGGCTTGGTCGGCTTTGGCTCACCGTCCGCCGACTCTGTTTCGATAGCCCTCTTTCCGTTCCCCGCCGTCTTGAAGCCGAGATTCTCGAAGAGCGGAATCTCCACCCCCTGCCGGCGCATGATCACCGATTGCTGGATCACCGACAGTAGATTGTTCCACGCCCAATAGATCACCAGTCCAGCCGGGAAGCCCGCAAGCAGGAAGGTGAAGAAGATCGGCATCCAGGCAAACACCTTGGCCTGGACCGGATCGGGCGGCGCAGGGTTCAACTTCATCTGCACCCACATGGTCACGCCCATGATCAGGGGCCAGGCGCCGAGCATGAGGAAATGGCCGATCACCGGCACCGTCGCCGGGTCAAAGGGAAGGAGCCCGAACAGGTTGAACACGGATGTCGGATCGGGCGCCGACAGATCCTTGATCCAGCCAAAGAACGGCGCATGCCGCATCTCGATGGTGACGAACAGCACCTTGTAGAGCGAGAAGAACACAGGGATCTGCACGAGGATGGGTAGGCAACCGGAGGCCGGGTTCACCGCCTCCTTCTTGTACAGCTCCATCATCGCCTGCTGCTGGCGCATGCGGTCGTCGCCGAAACGCTCCTTGATCCGCATCATCTCAGGCTGCAGCTTCTTCATCTTGCTCATCGACACGTAGGATTTGTTGGCAAGCGGGAAGAGCACGAGCTTGATCACCAGCGTGACGATGAGAATGGCCACGCCGAAATTGCCGACGAGCTTGTAGAAGAAGTCGAGCGCATAAAACATCGGCTTGGTAAGGAAATAGAACCAGCCCCAGTCGATCAGCAGATCGAATTTGGGGATGGCGTATTGCGTGGCGTAGCGGTCGACGAGATTGACCTCCTTGGCCCCGGCAAACACATACCCCTTGATCTCGGTCTTGCCACCGGCAGGGACCGAGACTGCGTTCATCAGATAGTCACTCTGAAAATGCTCGGCGCCGGCGGCACCGGGCGTTCCGCTGAAGCGCGCCTCGAAATCCTTGCCCTGCTCCGGCACGACCGTGGCGGCCCAATATTTGTCGGTTATGCCGAGCCAGCCGGACTTGGCCTTGAAGTTTGCCGGCGGATTGCCGACAGCCTTCTTGTAGGTGATCTGCTCGAGGCTTCCATCGACCACCCCGATCAGGCCTTCATGCAGAATGTAGTAGCTTTGGGTGAGCGGCACGCCGAGCCTGGAGACGAGGCCGTAGGGGTAAAGCGTCACCGGCTCCGAGCCGCTGTTGGCCACCGCGTCGGTCACCGTGAACATGAAATTGTCGTCGACCCCGATGGTGCGGGTGAAGACGAGCCCCTTGCCGTTGTCATAGGTGAGCGTGACCGGGGTCGAGAGGGTGAGCGGGCCGGTTGATTGAGCCTTCCACACCGTGTCTTGGCCAGGCACGCCCACGTCCTTGCCGGTCTCGGCGACCCAGCCATGCTCAACATAATAGGGATGCGGCGAGCCGGCAGGAGACAGCAGCACCACGTTCGGGCTGCTCGGGTCGACGGTCTCGTGGTACTTCTTGAGCACCACGTCGTCGATGCGCCCGCCCTTCAGATTGATCGAACCCTTGATGCCCGGAGAGTCGATGGCGACGCGTTGACTTGAGGCAATCGCCTCCTCGCGCGTTTCCGTTGCGGTCTGGGCGTCACCCGGCGCAACTGGCGTGCCAGCCGGGGAAGGGGGTTGGCCTTCGGCGCGCGGCTGCGGCGGGCCAGGCTCCGCCGGCTTCTGCGGCTGCTGTTGCTGTTGTTGCTCTGCCGTTTGCTGCCCTGGCGGCTGCTGCGGCGGATGCTTGGGCACGAAGAAATATTGCCACGCGAACAGCACGCCGATGGACAAGACGATGGCGAGGATGAAATTGCGGTTGTTTTCGTCCATGTCGCTTTCGCTGTTGGCCGCGGGCTGCGCGGTCAGTGTGGCACGGGCCTAAGGGTCCTGTATGAAGGCTTTCAGCGCTGTCTAGGGCCTCGGCGCCTGATGGACCTTGGTCAGCGCCCGTTCAAGGTCCTTGGTAATCTCGGTGAAGCGCCGTTGTACCGTGCCCGCCCGAGCGATCAAGACATAATCGTAGCCGGGAACGGCGTGCTCCGGACCAACAATCCGCACCGCCTCCTTCAGCCGCCGCCGCGCCCGGTTGCGCAGCACTGCCCCACCTAAGGCCTTGCTTGCGGTGAAGCCGAAGCGGGCGACGTCAGGCAGGGCGCCGTCCTTCTCGCCCCGCGCGCGGGCTTGCAGTACGAGCGAAGGGGCGGCAAAACGCGATCCGTCCCTCACATGCAGAAACTCGGCGCGGGTCTTGAGGCGTCCGATTGCCGTCACCGTGGAGACGGGGCTCCCGCGCTAGCGGCCGATCAAGCCGACAGGCGCTTGCGCCCCTTGGCCCTGCGCCGTGCGAGCACCTTGCGGCCGCCTTTGGTCGCCATGCGGGCGCGAAAGCCGTGGCGCCGCTTGCGGACGAGCCGCGATGGTTGATAGGTGCGTTTCACGCCAAATCTCCGATGGATGCAGGGTTTGCCGGCTTATAGGTGGCAGGAACGGCCAAGTCAATCCGCGGGCATGAACGTCGTGAGGCTGCATCCCTCCCCAAAGCAGAGGAGGGATGCGGCTGGCGAGAATTTACTCGGGCTGGTCTGACGGGGGCGGGGCGTCGTCGCCGCTGTCGCCGCCACCATTGTCGTCAGGCGCGGTAGCGCTGTCATCCTCTGGAGGAGGGGCGGCATCGGGCTGAGCCGGTTGCTCGCCGGCATCGGGCGGCGAATAGGAATCGCCGGCTTGAGGACTGGAATAATCATCGCCGGCCCGAGCAATGCCGGTTCCCCCCAGAAGCAGAGAAGCAAGTGCGATGCAGGCAACGGCATAAAATCGCACGACCATGCTATCCTCCTTGTGTCTCAGGCTTAAGCGCCTGATTGCGGCATCATACAGGGGGTGCTGAATCGCCAAACTGCGACAAGAACGCCTTGCCCCATCACGAGTGGTTACGGGGCATCAATTTGGCGCGATAGGCGGTTTCGCGGTCTGCCCGTAGTCGCTCTTATTGAGGTACATTATCGGCGGTGAGGAACGACATGGCGGCCGCGAGCAATAGAGAGAGCACCGCGCTCGCCTGGTTGAAGCGGCTTTGGCCGCTCCTCTTTTTGCTTGCCGGCATGGCCTTCGTTTTCGCCATGGGCTGGCACCGCTACCTCACGTTGCAGGAGTTGGTCGATCGCCGCGAAGCGTTGCGTGCGGCAATCTCCGGTCACACCGTGCTCGCCATCCTCGCCTTCATGGCGATCTATGCTGCAACGGTCGCCTTGTCCCTGCCGGGAGCCGCGGTCCTCACCCTTGCCGGAGGGTTTCTGTTCGGCTGGTTCGTCGGCGGTCTTGCCTCCATGCTCGCCGCCTCAGCCGGCGCCGTCCTCGTGTTCCTCATCGCGCGCACCGCCCTTGGCGAGACGCTCGCCGCCCGGGCCGGCCCTTTGCTCGCGAAACTGCGCCAGGGCTTCCAGGAGGACGCGTTCAGCTACCTCCTGTTCCTGCGTCTCGTTCCCATCTTCCCGTTTTGGCTCGTCAATCTAGCACCGGCACTTCTTAACGTAAGTCTTTGGACCTACACGCTTGCCACGGTCATCGGCATCATTCCGGGAAGTTTTGCCTATTCCATCGCCGGCAAAGGCCTTGACAGTGTTATCGTGGCTCAGCAAGCGGCGCACCAATCCTGTCTTGCCAAGATGGGATCAGATGCGGAAGAGTTATGCCCGTTCGTGCTTGAGCCCCGGGCCTTGCTCACCCCTGGGCTCATTGCGGGTTTCGTGGCGCTTGGGCTCGTTGCGCTGATCCCCATTGCGGTCAAGCGTTTCAGGCGCAAGCCGGCGTAGGGCGTGAGCCACGGGGAAGAGGGGCTAACATGGAAGAGGTGCTGCAACCGGACCTCTGCGTGATCGGCGCGGGGTCGGGGGGCCTCTCTGTGGCTGCCGCGGCGGCTCAATTCGGCGTCCCGGTCGTGCTCATCGAAAAGGGCCGCATGGGCGGCGACTGCCTCAATTATGGCTGCGTGCCGTCGAAGGCGCTGCTCGCCGCCGGCGAGCGCGCCGAGGCAGTGCGCACGGCGGGAGCGTTCGGCATCGACGTCATCGAGGCGCAAGTCGACCACGCCCGCGTGCACGATTATGTGCATGGCGTGATTGCCGCCATAGCGCCGAACGATTCCGTCGAGCGCTACACCGGGCTAGGCGTCCGCGTGCTCCAACAGCAGGCGAGCTTCCTCGACAAGAACACCGTAGAGGCCGGGCATTACCTGATCCGCGCCCGCCGCTTCGTCGTGGCGAGCGGTTCATCGCCCGTCATCCCGCCGATCCCAGGTCTCGACGAGGTGCCCTATCTCACCAACGAGACGATCTTCGACGTGAGCGAGCGGATCCAGCATTTGATCGTTCTCGGCGGCGGCCCCATCGGCATGGAACTCGCCCAGGCCCATCGCATGCTCGGCGCCCATGTCACAATAGTCGATGCCGCCACCATCCTCGGTCACGAGGATCCTGAAGCGAGCCGCATCGTCATCGATCGCTTCGCCGAGCAGGGCGTGTTGTTACACCCCGGCACGCGGGTGGAGCGCGTGGAGCGAGCCATCCAGGGCGTCGCCGTGCATATCGGCAAGCAGGGCGAGACCGAGGTGATCAAGGGAAGCCATCTGCTGGTCGCCACCGGACGAAGGCCCAACGTCAAAGGCTTGAGTCTCGAGCGGGCCGGCATCGTCTACGACGCGCGCGGCATCAAGGTGAACCAGCAGCTCAAGACCACCAATCACCGCGTCTACGCCATTGGCGACGTGACCGGCGGCGCGCAATTCACCCACCTCGCCAATTATCACGCCGGCATCGTCATCAGGAATGCGCTGTTCCGCTTGCGGCCGCGCGCGAGCGCCACCGTCATCCCGCGCGTCACCTACACCGATCCCGAGCTTGCCCAGATCGGCCTCACTGAGGCCGAGGCGCGCACCAAATATCGCCGCATCCGCATCTTGCGCTGGCCCTATGCCGACAACGACCGCGCCCAGGCCGAGGGCACGACCCACGGCTTCATCAAGGTCATCACCAGGCCGAACGGGCAGATTCTCGGCTGCACCATCGTCGGCGCCGAGGCCGGCGAGCTGCTCCAGATTTGGGTGATGGCGCTCGCGAGAGAGATGAGGATCGGCGACTTGACCGGCCTCGTGCTGCCTTATCCCACGCTTTCGGAGCTGTCGAAACGCGTGGCCTATACCTTCTATCAACCTTCCTTGACCAAAGGCTGGCTCCGCCGCGTCATCGATTTCTTGCGCCGCTTCGGATAGCATTGGGGGGAGGCGCAAGACCACGGAGCGAGTGCTTCACGTGAGCGACGACGTTCAGAGTGCCGGCAAGGGCAAGAGCGAGCCCGTCCGCTTTGGGCCCGGGCTTTCCGGCAAGCTGCTGCTGCTGACCATCGTTTTCGTCATGGTGGCCGAGGTGCTCGTCTTCGTGCCCTCCGTGTCGAACTTCCGCCGCCAATGGCTGATGGCGCGGCTCGAGGATGCGCAGATCGCGGCCCTCGCCGCCGAAGCGGCTCCAGGCGGCCAGCTGCCCAAGACCTTGCGCGACGAGCTCCTGCAAAGCGTCAAGGTGAAGGCCGTCGCCGTGAAGCGGACCGACTCGCGCCGGCTAATCCTCGAGGAGGACATGCCTGCTGAGATCGATGCCTCCTACGATCTCCGCGACGCCACGTGGCTCGCCTTGATCGCCGACGCGCTCATGGTCTTCGCCGAGCCTGCCGATCGGGTGATACGCGTCGTCGGCAAGCCGAACTTCGCCACCGGAGAGTTCATCGAGGTGGTGATGGAGGAGGCTCCGCTCAAAGCGGCGATGATCCGCTACGGCCTCGACATTCTCGGGCTCTCGATCCTGATCTCGATCATCACCGCGGCACTCGTTTACCTCACGCTCGACATGCTTCTGGTCAAGCCCATGACCAAGCTCACCTGGAACATGGTACGCTTCAGCGAGCGGCCAGAGGACCCGACACGCATCGTCACGCCGTCGGGGCGGCGCGACGAGATCGGCACCGCCGAGCGCGAGCTTGCCGCCATGCAGGCCGAGCTTGCCGGCATGCTGAGCCAGAAGAACCGGCTCGCAGCCCTTGGCCTCGCCGTGAGCAAGATCAGCCACGATCTGCGCAACATGCTGTCAAGTGCGCAGCTCCTCTCCGATCGCTTGCGCAGCGTCAAGGACGAGCGCGTGCAGCAGCTCGTGCCGAAGCTGCTCGCTTCGCTCGATCGCGCCATTAGGCTGTGTGTCCGCACGCTGGATTTCGGCCAGGCGCATGAGACCCCGCCCAAGCGCAAGCAGTTCGAGCTTGCCCCGCTCGTTGCCGAAGTCGGCGAGGGGCTTGGTTTGCCCCAGCCCGAGCGCATCGTGTGGATCTCGGACATTCCGGCCGAGCTCAAGGTCGACGCCGACCGGGATCAGCTCTTTCGCGTGCTGAGCAATCTCTGCCGCAACGCCGTGCAGGCGCTGGAGAGCGACGCCGACGGCATGGGCGAGATCGTGATTACCGCGCGGCGCGAAGGCTCGGTCACTTTGATCGACGTGCGCGATACCGGGCCCGGCGTGTCGGAGCGGGCGAGGGCGCATCTCTTCCAGGCGTTCCAGAGCGTGGCGCGCAAAGGCGGCACCGGCCTTGGCCTGGCGATTGCCGCCGAGCTTGTCAGCGCCCATGGCGGCCAGATCATGCTCCTCAGCAACGAAGGCGGCGCCACCTTCCGCGTGATCATCCCGGACGTGGTGGTCGAGCTTCAGCGCGCGCGGCGTCGCAGCGCCTAAGGGCACGGCGCCTCGGTAAGCCTCATTTTCGGGGGTTTTCTGGCATGGCGCGGCTTGCCTTCATCTGATCAAGGCATTAGGTAGCTGGATTGGCCGCCGCCTTGGTGTGCCATCCTTTCGTGCCGCGAGACGCGGCATGCGTGGCTAAAAGCGCCCGTAGCTCAGCTGGATAGAGCACCAGACTACGAATCTGGGGGTCAGGAGTTCGAATCTCTTCGGGCGCGCCA
>DATFVP010000006.1:0-4521 GCA_035260285.1 Methyloceanibacter sp. | reverse complement strand
GTGTTGTCTGGATCGGAGAGGTCGACCTGGATGTGGTCCTCAGGCCCAGCCTCCCAAGGGCAATCCTCGGGAAAGCCGTGGCGTGAGCAGGTGATCACGCGCCAGCCGGCAGAGGAGAAGCGCTTCACCGTGGCATGTCCGATGCCGCGTGAGGCGCCGGTGAGGATCAGCGTCTTGCGCTCTTCGTTGGGGGTCTGCGACATGGCAGGCAAAATAGGCGCTGACACCGATTACGGATAGAGCCGCGTCTTAACCCATTGCGCATCGGGGGAAGCGCGCCGGAACACCATGCGGTCATGCAGCCGGTGCGGTCGGTGGTGCCAGAATTCGATTTCGAGCGGGATCACCCGGTAGCCATGCCAGTGAGGGGGGCGCGGCACCTCCTTGCCTGCGAATTCGGCAGTCCGCTTTGCCACCGCTTCATCGAGAGCCCTGCGGCTCTCGAGCTGGCGGGATTGCTGGGAAGCCCAGGCGCCGATGCGGCTTTCCCGCGAGCGGGTGGCGAAATAGGCGTCGGCCTCTTGATCGCTCACGGGCTCGATCGGTCCGCGCGCGCGAATCTGACGGTGCAGGCTCTTCCAATAGAAGAGGAGCGCCGCCATTGGCGCGGCCGCAAGCTCGAGCGCCTTGGCGCTTTGGCAATTGGTGTAGAAAACGAAGCCGCGTTCGTCTGCGCCTTTGAGCAGGATCATGCGCACATTGGGCAGGCCTTGCGCGTCGACCGTGGCAAGCGCCATAGCGTTGGGGTCGTCCGGCTCGGTCTTCTCCGCCTCCTTCAGCCAGGAGGCGAACAGCGCGAAGGGGTCTGTTGCTCCCGTGAAGTCGGTGGCCTCGTCGCGGAACTCGGTCATAGCTCTCCCTTATCCGTTCGCTTCAGGCGGCTTCCGCCATCCACGACGAAACGGACGTTTACGATTTCCTCACCCTGATACTGCACCCTCATCCCCGTTGATAGTTGGTGCCGAGGCACCAGTTTGGGGGAACGATCGGTTATGCGTACGGTCCATCGCAACGCTCCTATCATCATTGGGGCGGGGGCACTCGCACTTCTCTTGGTCGCCCCCGCCTCTCTTTCTCTCTTTGCCGAGGAACCTAACTATACCGGCTCGGTGGTCATCGACGCCGAAAGCACCTTGGCCGCCGAGCAGACCGCCGCCTTCGCCGAGCTCCGTGCCAGGTTCGACGGGACTGACCGGGCCGTTGCGCTCAACGCTCTGCAGGTAGCGCTGACCGAGCTTGGCGACGGCGACACCCTCATCTGGAAGAGGCCGTCGCGCGAGCTGACCGGCGTAATCAAGCCGGTCCCGGCGTTTCGCGATGACGAGGGCAGGGTATGCCGCCACCTCACCTATTCGCTGTCGCTCGGCACCTTCGTGCGTGAGGTTGAGGGCATTGCCTGCCGCGAGCCAAGCGGTAGCTGGTCGCTTGCCGGCTAGCTTCGGGTTCATCCGACCCGGCCGCAGCAAGCTGCCGGCCCACCCCTTATTGGGGGGATGAAGCAGGGCGGGTGGAAAAGCCTTCCGAGCCAGGGGCCTCTCGCATATAAAGCGGCGTCATTTCCAAGCCGGAGGATCAATGGCCGAAGCTGCCAAATTGATGGCCGGCAAGCGCGGCGTCGTTTTCGGCGTCGCCAACAACCGCTCGATCGCCTGGGGCATCACCAAGGGCTGCCGCGACCATGGCGCCGAGATCGCGCTCACTTACCAGGGCGACGCCATCAAGAAGCGGGTCGAGCCGCTCGCCGCCGGGATCGGCTCGAAGCTCGTGCTTCCTTGTGACGTGACCGACGAGGCGAGCGTCGAGGCCGTGTTCAAGGCACTTGCCGACTCTTGGGGCAGCATCGATTTCCTCGTCCATGCCGTCGCCTTCTCCGACAAGGAAGAACTCGACGGTCGCTATGTCGATACGAGCAAGGACAATTTCACCCAGACGCTCCTCGTCTCCTGCTACTCCTTTACCGCGCTCGCCAAGCGCGCCGAAAAGCTGATGCCGAATGGCGGCGCGCTGCTGACGCTCAGCTATTACGGCGCCGAGAAGGTCATGCCTCATTACAATGTGATGGGCGTGGCAAAGGCTGCGCTCGAAGCGAGCGTGCGCTATCTCGCAGCCGATCTCGGCAAGGAGAATATCCGCGTCAACGCCATCTCCGCCGGGCCGATCAAGACTCTCGCGGCGTCAGGCATCGCCGACTTCCGCTATATCCTCAAGTGGAACGAGTACAACTCGCCGCTTAGGCGCACCGTGTCGATCGAAGACGTCGGCGCAGGCGCGCTCTATCTCCTCTCCGACCTCGGCCGCGGCGTTACCGGCGAGATCCTGCATATCGACGCCGGCTACCACGTGGTCGGCATGAAGAACGAGGACGCCCCCGACATCTCCGTGGCGAAGGAATAAGGGATGCCCTTCGGGTACGCCGTGCGAGTTTGCCAATCCCGAAAGAGTGCGGCTAGTGAAGGTAGGGCGAGCTGGTGATGCCGCCATTGAGCGGCTCCGGCGGATAGTCGAAATGCGGGCCGAAATCATGGGGAGCTGGAGGCATTCCGGCCGGCCCATACAAGATCTCGTTTAGCGTCATTTTTCCATGATAGCCGCCACGGCGAGCGGCGTAGCGACGGGGGCTGTAGTGATGGGTGCGGGCGTGATGCTGGGCATGGGCCCGAGCCTGCGCCGCGTGATGACGGCTTGAGGCGGCATCAGCGCCGTCAGCCGAAACGAGCAAAAGAGCACTCGCTAGACCGAGCGAGACGAGCAGCACCATTAATCTCATCGACGTCTCCTTCGGCCTCACTCTAACCGATTTGTGACGGCGCGGCTCCTGCCACAGATCAACGCAGGATGGGTATTACCCGCGATAGGTGACCGCACTTAGGCTGGGATGAAGAACGAGGACGTTCCCGACATCTTGGTGATGCACGAGAGCAAGACGGGTGCGGCTTGCTCCCGCTCTCCCCCAAGGGGAAAGGGGCTCTGCCGGTAATGACAAAGTAGGAACCTGGGCGCATAAGAAACCCATGTCGCACAACAGTTTCGGCCATCTCTTCCGCATCACCACCTGGGGCGAAAGCCACGGGCCGGCGATCGGCTGCGTGGTCGATGGCTGCCCTCCCGGCATCCAGCTCGACGTCGCCGACATCCAGACCTATCTCGACAAGCGGCGCCCCGGCCAGTCGCGCTACACCACCCAGCGCAAAGAGCTCGACCAGGTGCGCATCCTCTCGGGCGTTTTCACCGACGAGGCGAGCGGAGAGCAGGTGACGACCGGCACGCCGATCGCGCTCGAGATCGAGAACATGGACGCGCGGTCGAAGGACTACAGCGAGATCAAGGACAAGTTCCGCCCAGGCCACGCCGACTACACCTATCTCGTCAAATATGGCTTGCGCGATTGGCGCGGCTCAGGCCGGGCGAGCGCGCGCGAGACCGCGAGCCGGGTCGCGGCAGGCGCCATCGCCCGCAAAGTGGTGCCCGGCATGCGCGTGCGCGGCGCGCTGGTGCAGGTTGGACCCCACGCCATCGACCGCCGCACCTGGGATTGGTCAGAGGTTGAGCGCAATCCGTTCTTCTCTCCCGACGCCAAGGCGGTGAAGAAGTGGGGCGACTTCCTCGACAAGGTGCGGAAAGAGGGCTCTTCAGTCGGCGCCATCATCGAGATCGTGGCCGAAGGCGTGCCTGCGGGGCTCGGCGCGCCGGTCTACGGCAAGCTCGACCAGGACATCGCGAGCGGGCTCATGAGCATCAACGCGGTGAAGGGTGTCGAGATCGGCGCCGGCTTCGCCGCGGCGTCTCTCTCCGGCGAGGAGAACGCCGACGAGATGCGCATCGGGTCGGAAGGCGCGCCCGAGTTCCTCACCAACAATGCCGGCGGCATTCTTGGCGGCATCTCCACCGGCCAGCCCATCGTGGCGCGCTTTGCAGTGAAGCCGACCTCATCGATCCTTACCCCGCGCCGCACTATCGACGCCGCAGGCAACGAGACCGAAATCTCGACCAAGGGCCGCCACGATCCGTGCGTCGGCATCCGCGCCGTGCCGATCGGCGAGGCGATGATGGCCATCGTGCTCGCCGACCACTACCTCCGCCACCGCGGCCAGACGGGCAAGGGGTAGATCGTCATTCCGGCCCTTCCGGCCCAAGCCGGAATCCAGCGCGAGAAGCGCCATTCAAAAAACTGGACCCCGGCTTTCGCGGTGACGGCGAGCTGTGAGGCAGAACGGAATGTCCAAATTTCACAGCATCGTCATCCTGACCGGGGCGGGGCTGTCCGCCGAGAGCGGGCTTGGCACCTTTCGCGGGCCGGGCGGACTCTGGGAGAATTTCAGGATCGAGGACGTGGCGACGCCCGAAGCCTTCGCGCGCGACCCAGTTCTCGTGCATGGCTTCTACAATCTCCGTCGCTCCTGGCATAAAAAGGCGCGGCCCAACGCAGCCCATCTCGCTCTTGCCAGGCTCGAGCGCGAGCACGGTAACGTGCTGACCGTCACCCAAAACATCGACGCGCTGCACGAGGCAGCTGGCACGAAG
>DATFVP010000005.1:0-2861 GCA_035260285.1 Methyloceanibacter sp. | reverse complement strand
CACCGAGACGCAAAGATGGGGACGCCGCAGCTCGATCGCTTCCAGCCACTGCCAGCCGGGCACGGGCTGGCCTGAGTCGAGCCACTCGATCAGCACGAGTGGAAGAGCAGGGTCGGCATCCATGGTCGGACTCAAATTGGGTCGCTTAGTAGCCACTATACTGCCCACAGAAATGCTCAAGAAGCCTCTGCTGCTCGGCGCAAATTTTCGGAAAAGTCCGGCCGCGGCGTTAATCGGGGTAGGCTAGCCCGACTCACTTCTCGACCGTGAAGCCCTTGTTCTTCATGCAGTTGACGTAGTCCCGGTCGACCGCGCCGGGGCGCAAGCGGGTCACGATGGCGAGCACCGATTTGGTGCCTTTCTCGCGCGTGCTCTCCTTGCAGGCGGTCGATGCCTGCTCGAGCGCGGTGGGATCGGGCTTTGCCGGGGTCGGGGTGGCCGTGGTGAAGGTGTGGGACGATGGACCGGCAAGGCTGCATGCGGACAGCGCGAACCCCAGCGCACAAATCGCGCCGAACCGAGCTATCCATTTCGACGCCACGGCGACTTTATTACCAGAGGAGCGGCACGAAGCGGTAGCGGACACGCTCGGAATAGTCCTCATAGCCTTCGAGTTCGACCTTGAGCATGCGCTCTTCCATCGTGGCGCGGACGCCGAGCACCAGCATGAAGAGCGGCACGGCCAGCAGGCCCCACCATGAACCGAGCAGGAGCGGCACGCCAACGCCGATCAAGATGACGCTCGAATACATCGGATGGCGCACATAGGCGTAGGGGCCGGTGGTCACCACCTTGTGCCCTCGTTCCTTCTGCACCTTCACCACCGGCGCGGCGTAGCTATTCTCCTTCAGCACCTGCCAGGAAAGCCAGATGCCGAGACAAAGCAGGACCGCTCCGAGGATCTGCAACGAGACCGGCACGCTGGACCAGCCGAGCCGGCGGTCGAGCCCCATGAGCACGTACCAGCCGAGCCAAAGCGGCAGGAAGGTGCCCATCAGGAGCTTGTCCTGGGGCAGCTGTTCCCGCTGGAAGGGCGGCCGCATGCGCTCCTTGAGGAGCTCAGGGTCGTGGCGGCCAAGCCAGGCAAACCCCCAAAAACTTGCGACCGCCATGATGGCGAGGAACACCCAGGCGCCAGGCCAGCGAACCGTGCCTGCCGGCAAGAACAGCAGCAGCGCGAAGGCGCCGAGCCATAGGAAGGCGCGGAAGCCGCGCCGCGCGGGCTTGCCTTCGGTTGTTTCAGAGCGAGCGGCCGTCATGATGCTGCTTATAGTCCTGGAGATAGGGGTGATTGTGCGGCGAAGTTTCACGATGGCGTGAGCGCGGCAGGCGCCGCTCGTCAAGCTCACGCCTCCGCCTTAGCATCGGACTCACCTTGCGCTTGGCTTGAGGCAGAATTCGGAAGGAGCTTTTCCATGCGAATGCGCTTCGGTTTCTTCATCGGTTTGGCTGCTTCCTGCGCCGCTTGGGCGCTTCCCACGGTGCCGGCGCTTGCCGCCGATTGCAGTCAGGGAAGCGCCGATGAGCAGATCGCCTGCCTCAACCGTACAGTCGGCGAGCTTACCTCAAAGGTCGAGGCCCTGACCAAGGACGCGCTCAAATGGAACGACCGCATCGCGCTGATCAACGAGGACATGCGCATCTATCCGCGCTGCCTCGAAAACCCCGGCCCGAACACGCCCAACATCACTGACGTGTTCGCCAATTCCTGCGCGAAGATCCCAGCGCAGACCTGGATGATCTCCAAACCCTATCACTGACGGCGGTCGGCCTGCGGCCAGTTATAAGGGTTAAACGCGGGCGACTAGAATGGCCAGCCTTAACCTTAACCAGTCGAGCCGAATCATCTGGCGCGCCGCTGCAAGCGGAGCCATGCTTTGCGGTGGTGGTCACCTGCGATCACCCTTTTGGTAGAGCGCCCCGGTCGATATCTCGGCCGGGGCTTCTCTTTTCCTGCTCGTTCGTCAGGCGCCAAGGACGGGCTCTTGCACCGTCGCAGGTGTGCCGTCAGGCTCGAACCGGTGGCGCCAGGCCGACGGTGGCACCCCCACCATCTTCTTGAACGCGCGGCTGAAGGCCGCTTCGGAGCCGTAGCCGGTCTCGGCGGCGACCTTTGCAATATTGGCGGTGCCGGCGGTCAGCAGCCCCGAAGCGATTTGCATCCGCCATTTGGCGAGATATTGCATCGGCGGTATGCCGACGAGGTCGGCAAAACGCTCAGCGAGCACCGATCGCGACAGGCCCACGTCCTTGGCGAGATCCTCGATCGTCCAGTTGCGCGCTGGCTTTGCGTGCATCAGCGACAATGCCTTGCCCACGAAGGGATCGCGCAAGCCGGCGAGCCACCCCGCCTGTTCCGGTGGCAGCGCCTCAAGATGCCGGCGAACTACCTCGAATGCGACGATCTGGGCGGTCCTTACGACCACGTGTTCTCGCGCTTCGGTACCATGTTTTTTTATCTACCGGGACTTGCCCTGCGCAACATCCGGCGCGCGCTCGTCTCGGGCGGCGAGCTAACGATGATCGTGTGGCGCCGTCGCGAAGATAATCCGTGGGTGCATGAGGCCGAGCTTCGAGTAAGGAAGATTGTCCCTGTGGTCGCCCATGAAGACACCGACCAGGTGCATTGCGGCCCGGGCCCATTCTCGATGGCTGGCCCGGACATGGTCAGCGACATGCTGAGGGGCGCCGGTTACGACCACATCGCTTTTGCCCGCTGTGACACCGACATCTGCATTGGCCGCACTTTGGACGAAGCGGTCGAGTTTGCCTTGGCGCTGGGACCGGCGGGAGAGATCATTCGGCTCGCGGGCGAAGCAGGCGAACGGCGGAAAGATGCGGAAAGATAAGGTGATCGCTGC
>DATFVP010000004.1:0-7773 GCA_035260285.1 Methyloceanibacter sp. | reverse complement strand
CTTCGATCTGACCTTCGTTAGCGCCTCGAGCCAGCCAGCGTAGCGCGCCTCCCGCTCATCGACACCCATGGCGGGATCAAAGGCGCGCGACGGCACCCAGGCGCGTTGCAGCTCTTCCTGGCTGCCGTAGTAGCCACTCGTTTGGCCGGCGAGGAAAGCGGCGCCGAGCGCCGTCGTCTCCGGATGGCGCGCGACCTCGACCCGTTCGCCCAAGATGTCGGCGAGGCGTTGCAGAAACCAGTTGTTGGCGGTCATGCCGCCATCGAGGCGCAAGCTCTCGGAAGCCGGGATGCCGCTTTGCGCCATGTCCGCGCGCATGGCGAGGAGAAGGTCTCGGGTCTGGAAGGCGACGGCTTCGAGGCCGGCCGCCACGATGTCGGCGGCAGAGGCGGCTCGAGTCAGGCCAAGGATCGCGGCGCGTGCGTCTGCGTCCCAATGCGGCGCGCCAAGCCCCTGAAAGGCCGGCACGAGATAGACGCGAGATTTGGGATCGGCGCGGTGTGCGAGAGCTTCACTTTCCGCAGCCTCGGCGATCAAGCCGAGACTGTCGCGCAGCCACTGCACCGTGGCACCTGCCATGAAGATAGATCCCTCCAAGGCGAACGTGCGTCGACCTTCGAGCTGATGAAAGACCGTCGCGAGCATGCGCGCGGTCGAAACCACCTTGGCCTCTCCGGTATTGGCGAGCAGAAAGCAGCCGGTGCCATACGTCGCCTTCAACATGCCTGGCGCGAAACACGCCTGACCGTAGGCCGCGGCCTGCTGGTCGCCGGCAACGCCCCTGATCGGGATGGCCACGCCGAAATGCTCGCTCTCGGTCGCGCCGAAATCGTCCTGGCTGTCGCGGAGTTCGGGAAGGATCGCGCCAGGAATGCCAAGGCGGTCGAGCAACCGCTCGTTCCAGCGCCCGGACCTGATGTCGTAGAGCATGGTGCGAGCCGCGTTGCTCGCTTCGATCGCGTGGATCTCGCCGCCGGTTAGCTTGAACAGGAGAAAGCTGTCCACGGTGCCGAAGCAGACCTCGCCCGCTCGCGCCCGCTCAGCGAGGCCGGGAACGTTGGCGAGCAGCCAGGCAAGCTTTGTCGCCGAGAAATAAGGATCGATGACGAGGCCAGTGGTTTCCGCGACATGCGCGTCCCACCCCTCCTCTTTAAGCTGATCGCACTGCTTCGCCGTGCGCCGGTCCTGCCAGACGATGGCGTTGGCGAGCGGCTTGCCGGTGGCGCGGTCCCACACGAGCGTCGTTTCGCGCTGATTGGTGATGCCGACCGACTCGATCGATTGCGCGCCGACATCCTTGAGCACGGCGCGCGCTGCCGTGAGCACAGATTGCCAGATCTCCTCTGGATCGTGCTCGACCTCGCCAGGCGCGGGATAGATCTGGGTGAGCTCCACCTGGGCCGCGGCGCAAACACGAGCCTCTTCATCGAAGGCGATGGCGCGGGTGCTTGTCGTGCCCTGGTCGATGGCGAGCACGAAGCGGCGCTCGCTCATGGAGCGCGTCCGGTCTGGCTCAGGATCCAGGCGCAATATTCTTCGCTGCCCCCTTCCGTCGGCAGCACGAGGAGCGCCGGCAGTTGATAAGGATGGAGGCGCTTGGTCTCGGCCAGCACAGCGTCGACGAACGACGCGCTCGTCTTTATGATCATGGCGACCTCGTCGGCATGCTCGCGCGCGCCGTTCCACTCATAGATCGAGATCATGCCTGGGAAGATGTTGACGCAAGCCGCAAGCCGCGCGGCAACGAGGGCGTCTCCGATCCGCTTGGCATCGTCGAGGCTTGCAAACGTCGTGTAAACCAGAACGGGCCGATCGTCCTTGGCCATGGATTCACCATTCTCTCCCCGAAGCGCGCGAGAGAACTTGCAACAAGGCCGCGCCCCGGCCTTTATAGTGCCCGCTCTCTAGCCCCACTCCAAGTCCATCGAAGACCACCATGTCCAAGTTTCGCAGCATTGCCTTTGTCGCCAGTGAGATGAAAGAAGCGCAGGCGGCGCGGCAGGACCTTGTCGCCCGCTACGGCGAGACGGCTCCCGAGCGGGCCGACGTCATTGTCGCTTTGGGCGGCGACGGGCAGATGCTGCAGACCATGCACCGCTATATGAACAACCGCATCCCGATCTACGGGATGAACCGCGGCTCGGTAGGCTTCCTTCTCAACGACTACCGGGAAGACGAGCTGGTTGAACGCCTCGACAAGGCGGAGATCAATGTCATTCACCCTCTGCGCATGTCGGCCTACGACCACGACAATGCCGAGCACAATGCGCTCGCCATCAATGAAGTGTCGCTGTTCCGGCAGATCTATCAGGCGGCAAAGCTCCGCATCTCGGTCGACGGTCGGGTACGGCTCGATGAGCTCATTTGCGACGGCGTGCTCCTGTCCACCCCGGCCGGGAGCACCGCGTACAACCTATCTGCGCATGGACCGATTTTGCCGATCAATTCGCCGCTGATGGTCTTGACCCCCATCAGCCCATTCCGGCCTCGGCGCTGGCGCGGCGCGATCCTGCCCGACGAGGCGACTGTCCTGATCGAGGTGCTCGAGCCTGATAAGCGGCCGGTCAGCGCGGTGGCCGACAACACCGAGTTTCGCGATGTGCTCGCCGTCGAGATTAGGGAGGCGAGCGACGTCGACATCTTCATGATGTTCGACCCTGGCCACAGCCTCGCCGAGCGCATCCTGCGGGAACAGTTCAACTACTAACCCTGGGCTTAGGGCCGCCAAGCTTGCGCGACGTCGGTGAGCGACGGCCGCTCCCGCTCTTCTGGCTTCTCCTTGGCGGTGCCGAGATAGACGAAGCCAGCCACCCGCTCATTGTTGGCAAGCTTGAGCGCGGCGCGCACGCCTTGGCTGTAGCCATACCACTCGGTGATCCACTGCGCGCCGTAACCAAGCGCGGTGGCGGCGATGAGCAGGTTCTGGCAAACGGCTCCGGCAGAAAGCACCTGCTCCCATTCCGGCGCTGCTGGATTGCTCACCACGCGCGAAATCACGGCAATCACGAGCGGAGCGCGCATGAACCGCTTGGCCTCGGTCTCCAGCCGGAACTGGCTCGGGTCCTTCTCCTCGCGCTTGCATATCTCGGCAAGGACTTCTCCGAACGCGGCCCGCGCCTCTCCCTGAAACAGCAGAAAACGCCATGGCACGAGCTTCTTATGATCGGGCACCCGCGCGGCCGCAGTCAGAATCTGCTCGATCTCGTCCTGGCTCGGCCCAGGCTCTCCCAGGCTGTTGGCAGAGACCGAGCGGCGGGTGAGCAAATGAGCGATAGTGGGATTGGTCATGGCTTTTTGGCATGGCGGAGGGCGCGTTCCCCTATCGCGAAAAGATTTGCGAAACAACGACTCATTGGAAACCAGGACCGCTCGCGCGACCCCAAATCGGCCTTAGTCCTGGCCGAATTTCGCTTACGTTGTGGGGGTGGTCGAACGGGGTATAAGGTCCGGCCAAGGCCGGGGGGCCTGACGGGAGCGAACGCCATGGGAGGGAAGCGTTGCGCAGGGCTTGGGCTTTTGCTCGCGCCCATCCTTCTCCTGCTTGCGCTCCATGCGAGCGCCGAGGACCAGCAAGCTCCTCAGGCACAGCAAGCGGTTGCGCCGACAATCATCTTGCTCGACGGCTCCCTCAGCATGTGGTCGAGGGTAGGGGGGCAGAGCAAGGTTGGCATCGTACGCTCGACCCTGACTCAGGCCTTCACGGACTATGAAAATCGCATTGCGTTCGGTCTCGTGGCATTCGGGCACCGCGGGGGAGGAGCATGCACCGAGGCTGAGCTTTTGGCGAAGCCTGGCGAGCTCAGCGCGCAATCGCCCGGCAAGCTCTTGTTCGGTGCTGGCTTCAAGCCAAAGGCCCCGAAGCCGGTCGCAGCCGCGCTGGTCGAGGCCGCGAAGCAAACGCCCGCCACGGGTCTCGATGTCGTGCTCATCACCGACGGGCCCGACACCTGCAAGGCCAATGTCTGCGCTACAGTGAAATCGCTGAAGCAAGCGGCGCCGGGCTTGCGCATTCATGTCATCGGCTTCGACCCTAAGGCGAAGCAAACCGTCAAGGCTCTTAGTTGCGTGGCGAAGACCACCGGGGGCCAGTTCCTGACCGCTGCGAGCGCCAACGACCTGAGGCAAGACCTCAACGCCGTGCTCGACGCCGCAAGCAAGGCCGCGCCGCAACCGGGGCCAGTGGCCAGCAAAAGCCGTGCACCGGCCCCGCCGGCGGCGGCGCCTCCGCTTCCACCCGCTACGGCAACTCCAGGCCCCGCGAGTGCCCCGCCGCAGGCCAACGCGGCACCGAGTGGGGTTCAGGCCAGCCCTCCGGCACAAGCCGCGCCCCCTGCGCCTCCCGCACAAAAGTCCACATCGCCTAGCCCATCTGGCCCGACAGCGCCAGCGGAAGCCGCCCAGGCGAAAAGCACGCAACCGAAAAGTCCTCAAGCCCCTCAATCATCGGCAGTGATCGGACCCCAGACTCCAGCCCAGACCGACATGCCCAAGCTCGCCGCCATTCCGCCCAGGGAAAGTGCTGCTCCGGCGCGGACGCCCGCTGCACCGGGCGCCCCTGGCGCAGTGCAATCCGCACCGGTCCCCGTCACCTTCAAGGCGCTCCTCACCGAAGCCGGGCCTCAGGTCAAAACAGGACTGATCTGGCGAGTGTTCACGCCGCAGCCTGGAGCGAACGGCACCCGCAAGCTCGTCAGCACGCATCATGAAGCCATGCCGACGGCGGCGCTGGTTCCGGGAGAATATCTGGTCAATGCCGCCTACGGGCTTTCCAACCTTACCAAGAAGATCAAAGTCGAGAGCGGCCGGTCTCTCGAGGAGACGTTTGTCCTCAACACCGGAGGGTTGAAGCTTGCTGCCGTTCTGTCCGGCGGGGCGGCGTTGCCGGCCTCGAGCGTTCATTTCGACATCCTCTCGGACGAAGAGGATCAGTTCGGCAATAGGCACAAGATCCTGGACGACGCCAAGCCCGGCGTTATCGTCAGGCTGAATGCCGGTGCCTATCATCTCGTCAGCACCTATGGAGATGCCAATGCGACGGTGCGCGCCGACGTGACCGTCGAGCCCGGCAAGATCACCGAAGCGACGGTCAAGCACGCCGCAGCACCCGTCACTTTCAAATTGGTCCAGAGTGCAGGGGGCGAGGCCTTGGCCGATACCAAATGGAGCATCCTCACCACCTCCGGCGACGTGGTGAAGGAAAACACCGGCGCGTTGCTGACCCATATTCTCGCCGTCGGCGACTATGCCGTCGTGGCGAACCACAACGGTGAAAGCTACACAAGCAAGTTCAGCGTGACGGCGGGGCAAGCCAAGCAGATCGAGGTCGTGATGGAATCAGGACCGGCCTCGCCCGACGCCCTGAGGGCGATCACCGAACCGCCGCCCGCTCCTCCAGCCGGCACGGCCGTGGCGTCGCCTGGTTCGCCCGACGCCATGCCTGGCACGCCCAGCATGACCGGCGCCCAGCCCTCGCCTGACACCGGCATGGCCTTTGGCAACAGCAATGGCGATGGTGCTACGCCGCGCGAGCCTGGGATTCTCCCAAATCCGGGGGCACTGCTTCGGCCACGGTTCCCTTGATCGCTTCGTCGAGGCTGATCACCTGCTGCTGTTGCGATCCGAGCCTCCGCACCGAGACCGTCCCCTCCTCGGCCTCGCGCTTGCCGACCACGAACATGACCGGCACCTTGGCAAGCGAGTGCTCGCGCACTTTGTAATTGATCTTCTCGTTGCGGAGATCGGCCTCGGCCCTGACGCCTGCGCGTTTCAGCGCATCGAGCACCTTGGTGGCATAGGCATCGGCGTCGGATACGATCGGCGCAACCATCACCTGTACCGGAGAGAGCCAAAGCGGCAGGTGTCCGGCATGGTGCTCGATCAGTATTGCAGTGAAGCGCTCGAGCGATCCGAACATGGCGCGGTGGATCATCACCGGCACGGTCTTCTCGCCGTCAGGCCCGATATAGAACGCGCCGAGCCGCATCGGCATGTTCAAATCCACCTGGATGGTGCCGCATTGCCAGTCGCGGCCGATCGCGTCTCGCAACACATATTCGAGCTTGGGACCGTAGAACGCCCCCTCGCCGGGGTTGAACTCGTATTGCAACCCGGCGGCCTCCACGGCCCGCTTCAACGCGGCTTCAGCCTCGTCCCAAACGTCGTCCGATCCGACGCGCTTGGTCGGGCGGTCGGCGAACTTGATAACCACGTCGGTAAAGCCGAAGTCGCGGTAGATCGACAACATCTGCTGGTTGAGCCGCACGCATTCTTCTGTGATCTGATCCTCGGTGCAGAAGATATGCGCATCGTCCTGAGTGAAATGGCGCACGCGCAAAAGGCCGTGCAGCGCGCCTGACGGCTCGTAGCGATGCACCTTGCCAAACTCTGCGAGCCGCAAGGGAAGATCGCGGTAGCTTTTGAGGCCGTGCTTGAAGATTTGCACATGGCCAGGGCAGTTCATAGGCTTGCAGGCATAGACGCGCTCGTCCGGCGTCTCGGCGATATACATGTGGACGGCAAACTTTTCCCAATGTCCCGATTGCTCCCACAGCGCGCGGTCGAGCATGTCAGGGGAGTTGACCTCGACATACCCCCAGGCCTGTTGACGCCGGCGCATATAGCCGATCAACGTCTGAAACAGGGTCCAGCCCTTGGGATGCCAGAACACCGCGCCAGGCGCCTCTTCCTGAAAATGGAACAGGTCCATCTCGCGGCCCAAGCGACGGTGGTCGCGCTTCTCGGCCTCTTCGAGCTGATGCAGGTAGCGGGCAAGCTCCTCCTCGCTCGCCCAGGCCGTGCCGTAGATGCGCTGGAGCATGGGGTTGTTGGAGTCGCCGCGCCAATAGGCGCCGGCGATCTTGAGCAACTTAAAGCCCTTGCCGACCTTTCCTGTCGAGGTCATATGCGGGCCGCGACAGAGGTCGAGCCATTCGCGTTGCGAATAGATCTTGATCTCCTCGCCTTCGGGGATGGCGTCGATCAGCTCGAGCTTGAACTTTTCTCCCATCTTGGCGAACAGCTTCTTTGCCTCGGCTCGGTCCATCACCTCGCAGGTAAACGGAGAGTCGCGCGCCACGATCTCGCGCATCTTGGCCTCGATGACCGGCAAGTCTTCCGGCGTGAACGGCTCGGGCCTAGCGAAATCGTAGTAGAAGCCGTTCTCGATCACCGGCCCGATGGTCACTTGCGTCCCGGGATAGAGCTCCTGCACGGCCTCGGCCATGACGTGCGCCGCATCGTGGCGAATCAGGGCGAGAGCTTCCGGATCGTCGCGGGTGAGAATGCGGATCTTGGCGTTGGCCTTGATCGGCTCGGCGAGGTCCTTGGTCTTGCCGTCGAGCGTCATCGCCACGGCCTTCTTGCCGAGCGACTTGGAGATAGACTCGGCAACGTTGCGCCCCGTGACTCCGGGTTTGAAGTCGCGTGAGGAGCCGTCTGGGAACGTTAGGGAAATCATCTTTATCTCCTCTCACTCCTGCGTACGAGCGCAGGTAAGAGATTGTGGGTTGGGCGGCGCGTTTTAGCCTGATTTGTGCGCCACGTCATCAGAAGACAAGGTCCACCGCCCGTAGCGCCAGGGCGCGAAGGGGTGGTGCTCCGCCCTCAGGTCAGGCACCGGATCGAAGCCGTGGCTGCCGAGAGGATTGCAGCGATAGAGGCGCGAAAGCGCGAGCCAGCCGCCCTTCCAGGCTCCGTTCTTGTCGATCGCCTCGCGCGCATAGTCAGAGCAGGTCGGCAGATGCCGGCAATTGACCCCGAGCAGGGGCGAGACCG
>DATFVP010000003.1:0-6682 GCA_035260285.1 Methyloceanibacter sp. | reverse complement strand
CTTCTCTACGCGGTCATCGAGGAATTTGCCCGTTTCGCCGGGGTGCCGGTGATCCTGAACACCAGCTTCAACCTTCACGAGCCCATCGTCGAAACGCCGGCCGACGCCCTCTCCTGTTATTTGCGGACGCAAATGGACGTCCTGGTCATCGGGAACTTTTACAGCGCCCGCGAAGAGCGGCGGACGCTACGGCGCGAGGAGGAGCGGTCTCCCGCCTCTTTCGACATTGCCTCCGTCAAGTGACGTTCCGGGTAGACGAAAAGCAGGGGCTTCAATCGTCCTCGCCGAAGCCAGACTCGACGAGCGCGATCAGCGCTTCGATGGCGGCGCGAGAGTCGTTGCCTTCAGCCTCGATCAGGATCGAGTGACCTTGGCCTGCGGCGAGCATCATCAGGCCCATGATCGAGGTGCCGCCGACGGTGTGGCCTTCCCGCGTCACGCGGATCTCGGCGTCGAAGCCCCCGGCGCAGCGCACAAATTGCGCCGAGGCGCGGGCGTGCAATCCCTTCTTGTTGGGGATCGTCACCTCGGCGAAGTAGAGGCCGTTTCCCGTACCTCTCGCTTTGCTGCCGCGTTTGTTCGCCGAGACGTCCATCGTCATTGCACTTGAGTCGAAGACCCTCAATTGGCGGCGAGGATCTGGCTCGCCACGCTGATATATTTCCGCCCAGCTTCCTGCGCCTGATTGACCGCTTCCTCAAGTGCGCATTCGCCGCGGACGCTTGCGAGCTTGACCAGCATCGGCAGGTTGACGCCGGCGATCACCTCGACATTGGCGCGCTCCATGGCCGAAATGGCGAGATTGGAGGGCGTGCCGCCAAACATGTCGGTGAGCACCACGACGCCGTTGCCAGTGTCGACGCGGGCGAGCGCGGCGAGCATGTCGGCGCGCCGCTCGTCGAGATCGTCGTCTGGCCCGATGGAAATGGTCTCGAGCTGCTCTTGAGGTCCGACCACATGTTCGAGCGCCGCACGGAATTCATGGGCAAGCCTGCCATGTGTAACGATCACGACGCCGATCATATTGCCCCGCAAAATTGGTCCGCCCGGTTAATGGCCGCTATCTTTGTCGCGACCGGGGTCAGGCGCAAGCCCGAACCTATACCTATTGATGGGGCGATTGTGACACCGCCGAAAGAAGCGCCAATTTCAGCTTCAGCGCCGCGGAAGGCTCGAAAGGTGCAAGTTTTACAACTGGAAGCGCAACCCCTGCGAGGGTGATTCGCTCCGCCCGATCAGGCGGCATGCGAGGCACCTCTTCGGCCGAAACGAGGTCGGCAACGAGGATAAGCCGCGCGTTCGGGCGATGCGGCAGGTCCAGAATGCCAAGGCCTCTCACCTCTATCTTGCCGGCGATGGTCTCAGGTGCCGCGGCGACAAGGCTGCCGTCGCCTTTCGCCTCGACCCACACTTGATCGTCGGCCACGAGAAGAGGCCGCAAGTCCTGCTCTTCCTCAAGCGCAAGAAAGCGGAGCGCGAGGTCGGACTTGCCGCTGCCCGAGCCCCCGCGCAACAAGACCCCATGCGGGCCGAGCGCTACGCAGGTGCCATGCACGAGCTCGCGTCTAGCTTCTGTTGTCATTGCCCGGCTTGACCGGGCAATCCAGTAATCACCGCGCTCAAAAGCATGCGAAGGACAGTAGTTACTGGATTCCCGCTTTCGCGGGAATGACAAGAAAGGAGAGGCATTGAGGCGGGAAGAGCCATGCCTCAAGCGGCAGGGAGGCGGATCACGAAGCGGGCGCCACCGCTCTTGCGTTCGGCGGCGCCGACACTTCTGCCGTGCGCGCCGTCACCTTCATGGAGACGGTTCTCAGCCCACAGGCGCCCCCCATGGGCGACCACGATCTGCCGCGAAATGTTGAGGCCGAGCCCGGAATTCTGGCCGAAGCTCTCCTGCGGTCGGTCGGTATAGAAGCGCTCGAAAATGCGTTCCAGATTCTCCGGCGGAATGCCCGGACCGTCGTCCTCGATCGCGATCTGAATCTCGCCCCCCACGCGCTTCGCCTTGACCGACACGCGGCCGTTAGGCGGCGAGAAGGAGATGGCGTTGTCGAGCAGGTTGACGATCACCTGGCTCAAGCGGCTGTCATGGCCGATGCAGCGATAGGGACGGGCGCCGCTGCTATAGGCGACGTCGAGCACCACCTCGGGCGTGTCGTCGCGATGGATGTCATTGAACAGCGACACGGTGGTGCGCAACAGCTCGGCGGTATCCACGGGCTTTGCGTCCTCGCGGGCAAGCTCGGCATCGAGCCTGGAAGCATCGGAAATGTCGCTGATCAGCCGGTCGAGCCGCTTCACGTCGTGCTGGATGATCTCCATCAGCCGCTCCTTGGAGTCGGGAGTCTTGACGAGCGGTAACGTCTCGGTGGCGCTGCGCAAGGAGGTGAGCGGGTTCTTGAGCTCGTGCGCGACGTCGGCGGCGAAGCTCTCGATGGCATCGATCCGCTTGTAGAGCGCCTGGGTCATGTCGCGGAGCGCGCCGGAGAGATGGCCGATCTCGTCGGTGCGGTCGGTGAAGTCCGGGATCTCGGCGCGCGCCTTCACGCTGTGGCGCACGCGTTCGGCCGCCGAGGCGAGCCGCTGCACCGGGCCGGCAATGGTGTTGGCGAGGATCATCGACAGCACCACGGTGACGGCGGCGGCGAACAAGGACACGCGCATGATGCCCCAGCGCTCGGCGGCGACGATATTGTCGATGTCGCCGCCCCGTGTGGAAAGCAAGAGCACGCCGAGCACGGCGCGCAGGCGCTGCACCGGCACCGCCACCGACACCACGAGCTCACCCTTGTCGTTGACTCGCACGATGGGCACCGACGTGCCGGTCAGCGCCGAGGCGACCTCTGGGTATGCCTTGCCGTTGTCGCCGCCGATCTCGTTATAGAGCGGCAGGTCGTATTGCCGCATGCGTGTCTTCACCGCCTGCCAGAAGGCGGTGAGTGCATCGGGCTTCTCGGCGTCGGGCGGGGGCAGGTCATAGCGGAGCACCTCGCCGCGCGAATAGAAGGTATCCGAATCGAGGATTAGAGCACCGTCGCGGCCATAGATGCGGGCGCGGCTCCCGGTGGGCTTGACCAAGCGGCGCAGGATCGGAGCTGCGCGCTCCGGATCGATGGTGAAGCCGAGGCTGTCGTCGTCGGCGCCGCTGGTCGCTTGTCCCGGCTCGCTCTCCAGGAGCTTTTCCGGATCGAGCTGAATCTGGTCGGTGTCGACGCCGGCCGACGCTGCCAGCGCTCCGGCGATGATCTCGCCTTGGGTGAGCAGGCTCTGAACTTTGGCGTCGATCAGGCCGGCACGGAACTGGTTGAGATAGAGGATGCCTGAAACAAGGATGGCGAGGCCGATCAGATTAAGAATGACGATGCGGCGCGTGAGGCTGGTGAAACCATGGCGGAAGGGCAGGCGCTGCCACAACCAGCGCGCCCCTCTGCGCAGGCGGATGTAGCTTGCTTTGAGGCCGCGGCGCAGGCGCTCTCCGAACCTCGTCGCCTCGGCTTCTTGCCAGGACCTATCGGCCTCGGCGGTCATGGATCTCCTGACCCGCTACTCTTTGAAGCGATACCCCACGCCATAGAGGGTTTCGATCACGTCGAAGCTCGTATCTACGGCTTTGAACTTCTTGCGCAAGCGCTTGATGTGGCTGTCTATCGTTCGATCGTCGACATAGACCTGATCATCATAGGCGGCATCCATCAGCGCGTCGCGGCTTTTCACCACGCCTGGCCGGGAGGCAAGCGCCTGCAGGATGAGAAACTCGGTGACGGTCAGCGTCACTGGGCGGTTGTCCCACACGCAAGTGTGCCGCTCCGGGTCCATCTTGAGCTTGCCGCGCTCGAGCACCTTGGACTTGTCCTCGACCGGCGCGGTGCCGTCGCGAGGCTGGGCCCGGCGCAGCACGGCCTTGACCCGCTCGACCAGAAGGCGCTGCGGAAAGGGTTTGCGGATGAAGTCGTCGGCGCCCATTTTGAGGCCGAACAGCTCATCAATCTCCTCGTCCTTCGAGGTGAGGAAAATGACGGGAAGCTCGGTGCGCTGCCGGAGCCGCCGCAAAAGCTCCATGCCGTCCATGCGCGGCATCTTGATGTCGAGAATGGCAAGGTCCGGCGGATTTTCCGAAAGGCCGTCAAGCGCGCTTGCGCCGTCGTTGTAGGTCTGGGTTTTGTAGCCTTCCGCCTCGAGCACCATGCGCAAGGAGGTCAGAATGTTACGATCGTCGTCGACAAGTGCGATGGTTGGCATTGAGATGGCACCTTGCGATCAGGGAATCGGGGGGTTCAGGCTGACGCAAATTATGGCAGCATGGGGGCGCCTCGCGCAGCCCCGTTAATAGTGCAATGCAGCAAATATCCTTATGGCGCAAGTAAATAAGACATGAGCGAGGTGCCCTCAAAGGCCGAATTGGCTGCAGATGCAAGGGGTTTGGTGCGTCGCGCCTTCAAGGCTTCGCTTGCCACCGTCGCCTCTGGTAGCAATTATCCTTACGCTTCTCTGATCACGACTGCGACCGACGCCTCAGGCGCGCCAATTTTTCTGATCTCCGGGCTTGCTCAGCACACCAAGAATCTTGCCCAGGACCCGCGCGCCTCGATTCTGTTCGACGGCACAGGTGCTGCCGGCGATCCGCTGCAGGGCGCACGGGTGACGCTGTGGGGCAGGGCCGAGAAGGTTGTGGACGAGGCTTTGAGGCGCAGGTTCCTGGCGAGGCATCCTGAGTCGGCGTTCTACGCCGATTTTCCGGACTTCGCCTTCTGGCGCCTTCGCGTGGAGGGCGCCCACTATATCGGCGGCTTCGGCCGGATCGTCGATTTCGCACCGGCGGAGCTTCTGGTCGACACCAAAGGCGCAGGCGACCTGCTCGCCGCGGAGCCGGACATCATCGAGCGTATGAACCAGGATCATGCCGACGCCATCCGCCTCTACGCGACACGTCTTGCCGGCGGCACCGAAGGTGTCTGGCGGATGAGCGGCATCGATCCTGAGGGCTGCGATCTCATTTGCGAGCGCGACGCCCGCCGCATTCGCTTCGCTGGCTCGATCGCCACGCCGGGCGAGGCCCGGGCCGAGCTGGTGCAGCTCGTCAACGCCGCCCGCGAGGCGGATTAGTACCTCGCAGCGCTCGCCTTGAAAGCTTTGCAAGATCGGGCTAGCAAGGGAAAGAAATTCACCCTACTGCCGCATCGCCCTAGCCAGAGGATCAAGCCCGCATGAGCGTTCAGTCGAAAATTGCGCCCGAAGGTGCGAAGACAACCAACCCCAAAGTTCTGGCCTTCGTCGAAGAGGCCAAGGGTCTGTTCAATCCTGAGCAGGTGGTGTGGTGCGACGGCTCAAAGCAAGAATATCAGCATCTCCTGAAGTTGCTGGTCGATGGCGGGACGGCCATGTGGCTCAACCCAGAGAAGCGTCCGAACTCGATCCTGGTGCGCTCAGACCCTGCGGACGTAGCGAGGGTCGAGGACCAGACCTATATCTGCTCGAAGTCGAAGGACGACGCGGGGCCCACCAACAACTGGTTCGACCCGGCCGAGATGAAGGCGACGCTGGCCAAGCTCTATGACGGAGCGATGGCCGGCCGCACGATGTATGTGGTGCCTTATTCGATGGGCCCGGTGGGCTCCCCCATCGCCGGCATCGGCGTCATGGTGACCGATAGCGCTTACGCCGTCGCTAACATGCACATCATGACCCGCGTCGGCGACAAAGTCCTGAAGGCGCTCGGGCAGAGCGAGGATTTCGTGCGTGGCATGCACACGGTCGGCTATCCCCTCTCGACGCCGACCTCCGCCGACGTGCCGTGGCCCTGCAACAAGACGAAATACATCTCGCACTTCCCCGAGACACGCGAGATCTGGTCGTATGGCTCTGGCTATGGCGGCAATGCGCTCCTCGGCAAGAAGTGCCACGCGCTGCGCATTGCTTCGGTGAAGGCGCGCGACGAGGGCTGGATGGCCGAGCACATGCTGATTCTCAAGCTCACCAATCCCGAGGGAAAGTCGAAGTTTATGGCCGCGGCGTTCCCCTCGGCCTGCGGCAAGACCAATCTCGCTATGCTGGTGCCGACCATCCCCGGCTGGAAGGCAGAGACTATCGGGGACGACATCTGCTGGATGAAATTCGGCGAGGACGGGCGGCTCTACGCCATCAATCCCGAGACCGGCTTCTTCGGCGTGGCGCCCGGCACCTCGACCGAGTCGAATTTCAACGCCATGGAGACTCTCTACGCCAACTGCATCTATTCCAACGTCGCGCTGACCGACGACGGCGATGTGTGGTGGGAGCAGATGAATGAGGCGCCGGAGCACACCGTCGACTGGATGCGCCGCTCCTGGACGCCCAAGTCGGGGAGACCCGCCGCGCACCCGAACGCGCGCTTCACGGCGCCGGCATCGCAGTGCCCGGTGATCGCGCCGGAATGGGAAGATCCGAAGGGCGTGCCGATCGACGCCATCATGTTCGGCGGCCGACGCGCCACCGTAGTGCCGCTCGTGCTCGAAGCCAACGATTGGAAGCAGGGGACGTTCCTCGGCTCGATCATGGCGTCGGAGAAGACGGCGGCAGCTGCCGGCAAGATCGGCGATCTCCGCCGCGATCCGATGGCCATGCTTCCCTTCTGCGGCTATCACATGGGCGATTATTTCGCCCATTGGCTGAAGATGGGAGAGAAGGGCGGCGCCAAGATGCC
>DATFVP010000002.1:0-4197 GCA_035260285.1 Methyloceanibacter sp. | reverse complement strand
CTCGCCCTTTGGTTTTGTGGCCGATTGTTGGCGGTTTCGACCGTCTTTCGGCCGTGTCTCAACCAATATAATGACTGACCGGTCAGTACCGCAATGGGCAAACCGGGCGGAGCCCTGGTATTTTCGTGGCGGTCGAGGCGGTGCAGCCTGACCGGCATCGAGCTCTTTTTTGAGAGAACGGATCCGACTACTTCTTCGCTGGGATATAAAACACGCTGTCGACCTCGACGATATCGTCGTCGAACAGCCGCTGGACCTCGACCATGGTTCGGGGAGGATAAGGCGCCCCGCCCCACAGCTCAGCTTGCGCCTTGTCGACCATCGCCGCGTAGCGGTGCAGATCGTTGACATAGACGGTGAGCCGCATGCAATCTCTGAGGCTCGCGCCCCTCGGACTCGGCGATCAATTTGAGATTGCGGAAGGCCTGAACAATGCGCGCTTGCGGGTCCTTCACCAAACTGTTGGGCACAGACGAGCAAGGCGCGTCAGCATTGGGCCATCCTATCAGGCTCTGGGATGGGCGCGGGCGTAAGTCTTGAGCAGATGGTCGCGGTCGACTTCAGTATAGCCTTGCGTGGTCGAAAGGCTCGCGTGTCCCAGCAGCTCCTGGATTGCGCGTAAGTCAGCGCCGCCCCCGAGCAGATGGGTGGCGAAGGAGTGTCGCAGCGCATGCGGCGTGGCCGTGTCGGGAAGCCCAAGCGCACCTCGCGCCCGCGCGATGACGAGCTGGATGATACGAGGGGAAAGCGGGCCTCCGCGCACGCCGACGAACAGCGGCTCGTCCGAGCCGAGTTCGAACGGGCACAGAGCGAGATAGCGCTCGACGGCCTCGCGCACGATGGGAAGCACCGGGACAACCCGCGTCTTGTCGCCCTTGCCGGTGACGCGCAGCATGTCGCGGCCTTTGATCGGCGCCTCTTTGCGGGCAAGCGACAGCGCCTCCGAGATGCGCAAGCCTGAGCCGTAGAGGAGCGCGAGCACCGCCGTGTCCCGCGCCGTGATCCACTCGGCTGCGTCAGGTGCTGCGATATCGGCGCTCTCCACCAGCGCGCGCGCTTTCGGTGCGGTGAGAGGCTTCGGCACCGAATGCGGCAGCTTGGGAAGCGCCACGGCGCGCACCGCGTCGTTCTTGCCGAGCCCGCGCCGCTCGAGGAAGCGGAAGAACATGCGGAGCGCAGACAGCGTGCGCGACAGGCTGCGGCTTCCCACCCCTCGCGCCCGGCGCGACGCCAAGAAGGCGCGGACGTCGCGGGCGGCGAGCACCTTGAGCTGGGCAAGTGTCGGCAGGCGGTTCAGATGGCCAGCGAGGAAGGCGAGAAACTGGGAGATGTCGCGTTCATATGCCTCCGAGGTGTTGGCGGAAAGCTGGCGCTCGACTTCAAGATAAGTGAGCCAGGCCTCCACCGCCCGCTTGAGGTCGGGCGCGGCGACGATCACGGTTTCAGCTTCTGCCGTCTTGGCCAACGAGCTTTTTCCCCATCTCGACCAGGGCGCCGCGTGCCCTTGCGATACCATGGGAGAGAACTCACTTCTTGACCCTTAACCGATTCGAGCCTGTCTTTGGCAAAATCGAAGCCAATCACCGTCCCCGTGCTGCTGCCGCTCGCGCTTCCGGCGCCTTACGACTATGCCGTGCCGGACGGGATGGAGGTGGCGCCGGGCCAGTTCGTGGTCGTGCCGCTCGCGACGGTGGACTATCTCGGCGTGGTGTGGCCGCGTGACGAAAACGCCGAGGCGCCGAAGCTCGACCCCAAGAAGCTCCGGCAGGTCATCGAGGTTGTCGACGACGTGCCGCCGCTTCCGCGCGTCTCGCTCGACTTTGCCAATTGGGTGGCGAACTACACGCTGACCTCGCCAGGCATGGTGCTGCGCATGATGATGAGCGCAGGCCGCGCCTTCTCGCCACCTGCGCCGCATTACGGCGTGCGCCTCGATGGTCCACCGCCTTCACGCATGACGCCTGCCCGCGCCCGCGTTCTGGAGGCTGCGGCAAACCGCATGACCTGGGTGAAGTCTGCGCTCGCTGAGGCCGCCGGCGTCAGCGTGGGCGTGATCGACGGCCTGGTCGATGCCGGCACGCTCATTACCGAGGAGCTTCCGGCTTGGGCGTCGCCGCAGCTCGACCTCTCCACCGCGCGGGCACGGCTCACGCCTGAGCAGGCATCGGCCGCAAGCGAGCTGCTCGCCAACGTTGCCGACGGCTTCAGCGTGACCCTCCTCGACGGCGTCACCGGCTCCGGAAAGACCGAGGTTTATTTCGAGGCAATCGCCGCGATACTCGCCAAGGGCAGGCAGGCGCTGGTGCTGATGCCTGAAATCGCGCTTACGGCTCATTTCATTGTCCGCTGCCAGGAGCGGTTCGGTGCCAAGCCTGCCGAGTGGCATTCGGGCCTTACCTCGCCGATGCGCGGGCGCGTGTGGCGCGCGGTTGCTGAAAATCAGGCGAAGCTCGTGGTCGGCGCGCGCTCCGCACTGTTCCTTCCCTTCCCCGATCTCGGCCTCATTGTCGTCGATGAGGAGCATGACGCTGGTTACAAGCAGGAGGAGCGCGTCACCTATCAGGCGCGCGACATGGCGGTGGTGCGCGGATCGCTTGGGGCCATCCCCGTCGTGCTGAGCTCGGCCACGCCCTCGATCGAAAGCCTGGTCAACGCCGCACAGGGCCGCTACCGCCACATCAAGCTCGAGCAGCGCTATAAGGCCGCGCGGCTCCCCGACATCACCGCCATCGACATGCGCGCAAATCCGCCCGAGCGCGGCAAATGGTTGTCGCCGGCATTGGTCGAAGCGGTCGCCGAGACTTTGCAGCGCGGCGAGCAGGCGTTGCTCTTCTTGAACCGGCGCGGCTATGCGCCGGTCACCGTCTGCCGGAATTGCGGCTTCAAATTCGAATGCCCGAACTGCTCTGCCTGGCTGGTCGAGCACCGTTTCCGCCGCCGCCTCGAATGCCACCATTGCGGCAGCTTCGTCCCGATCCCCGAAACCTGCCCGAATTGCGGTGCTGAGCATTCGCTCGTGCCGTGCGGACCTGGCATCGAGCGCATCGACGAGGAGGTCGCCGCGCTCTTTCCCGATGCGCGCCGAGTGCTTCTGTCGAGCGATCTCACCCCTGGCGTGAGCGACCTGCGCGAAACCTTGCGCGAGATCGAGGACCGCGAGGTCGACATCGTCATCGGCACGCAGCTCGTGGCCAAGGGCCACCACTTCCCCGGCTTGGCAGTTGTCGGCGTCGTCGACGCAGATTTGGGCCTTGCCCACGCCGACCCGCGCGCTGCCGAGCGCACGTTTCAACTTCTCAATCAGGTGACAGGGCGCGCAGGCCGCGACGCCATTCCCGGCCGCGGTCTGATCCAGACCTATATGCCCGAGCATCCGGTGATCCAGGCGCTCGCCTCAGGCGACCGCGACACGTTCCTCACTCGCGAGATCGAGGAACGGCGCAAAGCGATGCTGCCGCCCTTCGGCAGGCTCGCCGCACTTCTGGTCAGCGCTGGCTCACGTGATGCCGCGGAGAGCTACGCGCGAAGCCTTTCCCGGACCGCGCCTCCTGCCCACAAGATCGAAGTGCTCGGCCCTGCCGAAGCGCCCCTTGCCGTGATCCGCGGCCGCTTTCGCTTTCGCCTGTTGGTGAAGGCCACGCGCGAAGCAGACCTGCAGGCTTATCTGCGCCTCTGGCTCTCCGAAGCGCCGAAGCCAAAGGGCGACGTCCGCCTCAACGTCGATGTCGATCCGTACAGTTTCTTATGAGCTGCGGATATCCTGCGCTGCCCTCGCCAGGATCTCGACGATCCGCGTCTCGGCCTCGCCGTTTTGGCCTTCGAGCCGCTTCGCCGCGGCGGCGCGCAAATTCTCAAGCGCGGCACCGACGAGCTGCGGCACGCGAGAGGTTTCCTCCTCCTCGCTTCCGCCTCTCCACCTGCGTCTCCGCGAGAGCCTCTCGCCGATGACAGCGAGCCGCTCGAGCACCATGTCGGCGATGTCGCGGTTCTCCTCGAGATAGGCGCGTCCCTCATCAGTGATGGTGTAGCGCTTCTTGGCGCCTTCGCTCTCGGCGGTGACGTAGCCTGCCTCTTCGAGGAAGGTGAGGGTGGGATAGACCACGCCGGGGCTCGGGCTGTAGAAGCCGCTGGTCTTCTCTTCGATCAGCTTGATCAGCTCGTAGCCGTGACGCGGCTGCTCGGCGATGAGCGCAAGCG
>DATFVP010000001.1:0-3185 GCA_035260285.1 Methyloceanibacter sp. | reverse complement strand
CTGAGCTTGAAGGTCCAGCTCGGCGCGCCGTGGTCATCTCCCGCCGGACTGAATTCGCCGCTGATCGTGGCTTGGCTCTGCCCCCATTTGAGCGTTGAGGGTTTGATTTCGAACACCCCGTTCCTCTTCGCATAGCGCACGTGCACATTGCCTTCGTCGATCTGCATGGCGTTCTGAGGATCCCAGGGCGGCGTGATATAGCCCTTCTCAAGCTTGAGATCGGCTTCGCCGGAGCGGAAGCGGCCGGAGCTCGAAAGTTCGACGCTGGTCTCGCCAGAGACCGGCAGGTCGAGCACCTTCAGCGCGGCGGCTGCGGGGAAGTTCTCTGTTAGTCCCGACGGCACGAGGTCCTGGATCAGGGCGGTAATGCTCAAGCTTTTGCGCAAGAGACGTTGCTCGGTGCGGAATTCGAGCTGCCAGTTGCCTTTGCTGGAAGCTAGATCGGCCTGACCCACAAGAATGCTGCGCTCGTCCTTGTGCTGAAGGTCGATGGAGAAGTCCGGCACCTGCCACAAGGTCTGCCCTCCCTCCCGGCTGAGCACCACCTGCGCATCCTTGACGCCGAAGCGGGTGAGGTAGGAGGTGTTGCCGCGGCGCGCCCGCTCGAAGACATCGGTGACGGTCCTCGTCACGTCGAGCTGCCGTCCAGCGGTATTCGGCATTGACGGTTTGACGATCACGCTTTCCGGGGATGCCCCTGACTGGGCTTCGGGAGCGGCCGGGGCAGCGCCGGGGACGGTGCTCTTGACGAACTTCTCCACGTCGCTGCTGGTGGGTCGATAGAAGCTAAGCGACAGGCCATTGTCGGAGGCATAGAACACCAGCCGCGGTCCGATGAAGTCGACGCTGCCTGGCGCAATGCGCCCTGAGAGTAGCGCCGCGCCGCTCATGCCAATGGCTGCAAGCGGCGCCTGCGCCACGATCGAGCCGTCGGTGTCGATCAGGCGGATATTGCGCAAGCGGAACAACACGCCGGGACCTTCCGGCGAGCGTTGCAGGATTGCGTCGTCGATCTTGACATGGAGGTCGGAAAGCTCGCCGTTGATCGCATCCTCGATCATGGGGACGAGGCTTGTCAGCGAGATCGGACCGCGGGCGAGCCGGCCATAGCCGCCAACGATGGCGATCAGCCCCACGACCAGGATCCCTGCAAAAATCTCGCGGCAGACATGGGCGCTGCCGGTCGAAATTTTCTTGAGCTCGAGCTGCACAGGCTCTGGCACGAGCTTGACGAGCGCCCTGCCCCTTGCCGGCAGCGTCATCAGCGCTCTGCTTCCTTCGGAGAGCTTGACCAGGGCGCCCGGGACCGGCTCGCTCGTCCTGCCACCGAGCCCGGACTCGCGCTTCCAGCGCTCGACGCTGCGGCGCAGGCTCGCCGTGTAGAACTTGAACCGCGCGGCGATGCGGCGAATAGCCGGCTGCTCAGCCAATATCTTGGCGCGCTCACCCGCGCTCGCACAGAACGCGCGCAAGAAACCCATAAGCGCAAGCGGCTGCCTGGCTATGGGCAACAAGCGCTGCCTCAGCTCGCTCATGGCCCCTTTTTTCGATATCCCCCCAGAGTCAATGACATAAGAGGCGCGAAAATCGACCAAAGGAAGGCGATTGCCGCGCAAACACCGCCGCCAAACCTCACTCCCAATACTCAAAGAAAGCTAGGAGATGGTTCATGACAAGCCGCGGAGGAGACGATATTCTTGGTTAAGGGTCCTTGCCAGCTTTCGGCAAACTCATTGATAAGCGCTGCGGGATCGATTGCTTCTTTCGCTGTGGTAACGCGCCGCTCTCTTTTCGGCGCAAGGGGAGTGTTGCGTCTGTTGAGGAGGTACCATCATGTTTACCAAGAAGCCGGAACGGGAAATGGGCGGCGATCCTCTGACCAAGATGTCTGACCGGCCAGTAACCGAAACGACGCCTTTCGGCGAGCGTTCGCCGAGCTATGTCAAGAGCCCAGGCCCCAGCAAGCTCGTGCCCTCCATCATCGGCGAAGATTTGATGATCACCGGCAACGTGACCTCGAAAGGCGAGATCCAGGTCGATGGCGAAATCCAGGGTGACGTGCAGTGCGGCTCGCTCCTGCTTGGCGACAAGTCGCAGATCACGGGCTGCGTGCTGGCAGAGGATGTCGTGGTGCGTGGCCGGGTGCTCGGCTCGATCCGGGGCTTGCGGGTGACGCTGCAGGCGCAGTCGCATGTCGAGGGCGACATCTATCACCAGAGCCTTGCCATCGAGCAGGGCGCGTATTTCGAAGGCAAGTCGCGCCGCACCGACGATCCGCTCGCGACCAAAGCTGACAAGCCGGCTGCGCCTGACAACCCGCGGGCGGAACCGAGCGCCGCTGGCGCCAGTGCAGCCCCGCGCGCAGCGGAATAGCCTCCCGACAACTCAGAGAAGGTTCGCTATGTCGAAGGCTGCTCGGCGTGGATGCGCTCGGCAAGCGCAGCCTCGATGAATTGGTCGATATCGCCATCGAGCACGGCCGAGGGATTGGTGCTCTCCACCCCGGTGCGCAGATCCTTCACAAGCTGGTAGGGCTGCAGCACGTAAGAACGGATCTGATGGCCGAAGCCGATGTCGGATTTGGCGGCCGCAGCGGCCTGCGCCTCCTCCTCCCTGCGCTTCAATTCGGCCTCATAAAGCCGCGCCCGCAGCATGGCCCATGCGGTCGCCCTGTTCTTGTGCTGCGACCGCTCGTTCTGACATTGCACCACGATGCCGGTCGGCAGATGGGTGATGCGCACGGCGCTGTCGGTGGTGTTCACGTGCTGGCCGCCGGCGCCGCTCGAGCGGTAGGTATCGATGCGCACGTCCTTGTCGTCGATGTCGATGGCGATGGTGTCGTCGACGGCGGGATAGACCGACACCGAGGCAAAGCTCGTATGACGTCTCGCATTTGAATCGAAGGGCGAGATGCGCACGAGCCGATGCACGCCAGACTCGGTCTTCAGCCAGCCATAGGCGTTAGCGCCCTTGATCAGGATGGTGGCCGATTTGACGCCGGCTTCTTCGCCAGGGTGTTCGCCGATGATCTCGACCTTGTAGTCGCGCCCCTCGGCCCAGCGGATATACATGCGCTCGAGCATCTGCGCCCAATCCTGGCTCTCGGTGCCACCGGCGCCGGCGTGGATCTCAACGTAGCTGTCGTTTGAATCGGCCTCGCCTGAAAGCAGTGCCTCGACCTCGCG